>NZ_JBEPDH010000009.1:0-236576 GCF_040300245.1 Nocardioides sp. NPDC000445
AGCGGGGACCCGGTCTTGATGGCCAGGTCCATGATCTTGGTGATCTTCTCGCCATAGACCTCACCCAGCGACCCACCGAAGACGGTGAAGTCCTGGGAGAACACACACACCTGGCGGCCGTCGATGGTGCCGTACCCGGTCACCACCCCGTCCCCGAAGGGCCGGTTCTTCTCCAGCCCGAACGCGGTCGACCGGTGCCGGGCCAGCTCATCGACCTCCTGGAAGGAGCCCTCATCCAACAACATCGCGATCCGCTCCCGCGCGGTCTGACGCCCCTTCGCATGCTGCTTCTCCACCGCCTTGGCGGAACCAGCATGGACAGCCTCGTCAAGACGACGCTCCAGCTCGGCCAGCTTCCCGGCAGTCGTGTGCAGATCGATCTCGGCGCCCGAGGAATCGGGTGCGGTGGTGGGCTCGGCGCTCAACGGGACTCCTTGTGAACTTCAGTGTCAATGAGTGAGACTAAGTGTCATGCGGCATGATGTCCAGGGATCGTTCCAAAAGGGAGAGTGATGGCAGCAGCGCGTGACGAGATCTCGGATGCGGCGTTCCGCCTGTTCGGGATCCAGGGGTACGCCGCCACCTCTGTCGACGACATCGCGTCCGAGGCCGGCGTCAGCCGCAGCACCTTCTTCCGCTCCTTCGGGTCCAAGGAAGCGGTGATCTTCCCTGACCACGATGAGATTCTCGGCCGCGTCGAAGAGCGACTCCGTTCCTCGCCCGCAGACGCCGGCCTCGCCGCCGTCACGGACGCGGTCAAGATCGTGCTGTTCCACTACGTCGCGGAGGGCGAGCGTGCGCGGGAGCGCTATGGGCTGACCTCCACCGTGCCGGCTCTCCGTGAGCGTGAGCTGGTGAGTGGTGCCCGCTACCAGCGCCTCTTCCGTCGCTACCTGAGCCACTGGGCCGACGCCTCGCCAGAGGCGGAGCTCCGTGCCGAGATGACGGCCGCGGCAGTCGTCGCGGCACACAACCGCGTGCTTCGCCGATGGCTCAGGCGCGAGTGCACGGACCCCCAGCGGGAGATCGAGCAGGCCCTGGCCGCCGTCCATCGCACCTTCGCCGACGAGAGCGAGGCATCGATCGGGATGCTCGTCGTTCCGGCCGGCGTACCCGCCTCTGCGGTGGAGAAGGCCGTGAAGAGGGCGTTGGAGGGCATCGCCGTCCGCAACCTCGATCAGTGACACCGGATCAGGCCGATGAGCGGACGGGCTGGCCTGTAAGCCGGGGAGCGGTCCCGTGTGAAGGGTTGGTGATTGGGGCCGACGGAAACCGGCGGTTGACCTGCGGAAACATGATTATTAGTGACGGTTGTCAATGGTCTGGAGTGACTCTCGACCGGACAGTAGCCGGACAGTAGCCGGACGCAGGCGGTCCAGCCCTGGTCTGACGCATTCGTGCGCCGTCCCCAGTGGAAGCCGCCGCCGAGCTCGACGCGAAGCGCGCGATCGCCCAGGGCACCTCCGTCGCCGCGGCCCTGTAGCCGCAGGCGTCAGCTCGAGACGTACGTGCGCAGGTGGCCCATCGTGGCGTCGAGCAGGTCGGGGAGCGAGGCGTCCTCGTCGTCGAGCCATGCCTGGTAGGAGGTCAGGGCGAGGGCGAGGGAGACCTGGCCGACGGTCTGGGGGAGGAGGTCGTCGGAGCGGAGGCCGGTGCGCTCGGCGACGTAGTCGGCGATGACCTCGCGCCAGCTGGCGTAGCGGAGTACCGAGTGGGCCTGGAGGGCCGGGGTGGTGAGGATCAGGCGCATCCGGTCGCGGTGGCTGGGGCTGGCGTCGGTGGGGAAGTCGTTGAAGGCGAGTACGCCGCGGTGGACCGCAATGTGGAGCGGGAGCTCGGTGGGCATGGAGCGCAGGATCTCGCGGAAGGCGTCGAGGGTGCGGTCGAACTGGCCCCAGGGGATGTCGTTCTTGGAGGGGTAGTAGCGGGTGATGGTGCGTCGGCCGACCCCGATCGCCTCGCCGATGTCGTCGAGGGTGGTGGCCTCGAAGCCCTTGGTCATGAAGAGCTGGAAGGCGGCCTGCTCGATCTCCGCGTGCGTGGTGGCGGCGGGGCGTCCGCGGAGCGAGCTGCGCCGCGTCGCGGGGGCGGGGCTGGTCGGCATTCGTCGGAATCTATCAGCCGCGTTAGGCGCGCCGAAGGCAAAAGAGTCGCCGATTCGGGCGAACCCCTATCTTTTTGACCCCGAGTGTCATTAATGTGGTGTGCGTCACCGAAGACCGCGTCCTCGGACGCCGAAAGATGAAGGAGAGCTGTCATGAACCCTGAAGAGAACACCCAGGTCGTGGACGAGGCCCTGACCGAGGAGTCGTTGATCGAAGAGGTCTCGATCGACGGCATGTGCGGCGTCTACTGAGCATCGTCATGCTGAGTGATCCGAGCATGGCCGTGAGCCTGGACAGCGCGTGGGCGCTGTCGCCGTCGGTCGAGCTGCGGCCCGAGCCCTTCGGGGCGCTGGCCTACCACTTCGGGAACCGGAAGCTGACCTTCCTCAAGCGCCCCGAGCTGGTGGCGGTCGTGCGCGCCCTCGGGTCGCACCCGGACGTGCGCGGTGCGCTCGTGGCATCGGGAGTGCCGGAGGGCCAGCACGCTGCGTACGTCGCTGCGCTCTCCGGTCTGGCCCGGACCGACATGATCCGTCCCGTGACGTGAGGAGCCTGTGATGAAGCTGGTGGAGCACTTCGAGCTCGGCCTGGATGCGCCGATCTGCCTGACCTGGGAGCTGACCTACGCGTGCAACCTGGAGTGCGCGCACTGCCTGTCGAGCAGCGGCCGGCGCGACCCGCGCGAGCTGACCACCGAGCAGTGCGAGGCGGTGATCGACGAGCTGCAGCGGATGCAGGTCTTCTACGTGAACATCGGCGGTGGCGAGCCGACCGTACGTCCCGACTTCTGGCACCTGGTCGAATATGCAGTCGCCCACGACGTCGGGGTGAAGTTCTCGACCAACGGCGTCCGGCTCACCCCGGAACGGGCCCGGTGGCTGGCCGCGAGCGACTACGTGGATGTCCAGATCTCGCTGGACGGTGCCACGGCCGAGGTCAACGACCGGGTGCGGGGGACGGGGTCCTACGACACCGCGATCACCGCGCTGCGCAACCTGCACGAGGCGGGGTTCCGCGACGCCAAGCTCAGCGTGGTCTGCACCCGGGAGAACATCGGGCAGCTCGACGAGTTCAAGGCGATCGCGGACCGGTTCGGGGCAACGCTGCGGCTGACCCGGCTGCGTCCCTCGGGCCGCGGGGCGGATGTGTGGGACGAGCTCCATCCGCTGCCCGAGCAGCAGCGGGAGCTCTATGAGTGGCTTGTCGCCAACGGCGACCATGTGCTCACCGGGGACTCCTTCTTCCACCTGGCCGCCTTCGGGCCCGAGGACGGGAGTGGCGCACTGCCGGGGCTCAACCTGTGCGGCGCCGGCCGCGTGGTGTGCCTGATCGACCCGGTAGGCGATGTCTATGCCTGTCCGTTCGCGATCCACGACCAGTTCCTGGCCGGCAACCTGCTCACCGACGGCGGCTTCGACAATGTGTGGAAGACCTCGGCGCTCTTCCAGGAGCTGCGTGAGCCGCAGACCGGTGGCGCCTGCTCGGGGTGCGCCCACTACGACTCCTGCCGCGGCGGCTGCATGGCCGCGAAGTTCTTCACCGGCCTGCCGCTGGACGGGCCGGACCCCGAGTGCGTCCAGGGGTACGGCGAGACCGCCCTGGCCGGTGCCCGGACCATCCCCGCAGTCGGCCAGGACCACTCCCGCAGCGCCCCCAGCCGCAACGCGCCGGTGCTGCTGACGCTCTCCCGTCGGCGTCCGGACTCGGATCTGGCTCCGCCGGTGAGTGCGTGTGCCGAGTCGCCGCTGGCCGGCTTCGCCCCCAACTGAACCTCTTGAAGAAGCGAGAACTGAGATGCCCTGGAAGAACCCCTGGAAGCAGAACCCGTGGTTCGAGTCCGTCGCGGTGGCGCAGGAGCGTGCCCGCAAGCGGCTGCCGAAGCCCGTGTACGCAGCCTTGCTGGCCGGCTCGGAGCGCGGCCAGACGATCGCGGACAACCAGCAGGCGTTCGCCGACCTCGGGCTCGCGCCGCACGTGGCCGGCCATCACGACAAGCGCGAGCTGGCGACCACGGTGCTGGGCCAGGAGATCGGGTTTCCGGTGATCATCTCGCCCACCGGCGTACAGGCTGTCCATCCCGACGGTGAGGTTGCGGTCGCGCGGGCGGCGGCGGCCCGGGGCACGGTGATGGGGCTGTCCAACTTCGCCTCGAAGTCGGTCGAGGAGGTGGTGGAGGCCAACGCGGCGACGTTCTTCCAGATGTACTGGACCGGTGACCGCGACGTGATGATCCGCCGGATGCGCCGGGCCCACGCGGCCGGGGCGAAGGCGCTGATCGCCACCCTCGACTGGTCCTTCTCCATGGGCCGCGACTGGGGCAGCCCGGAGATCCCGGAGAAGGTCGACCTCTCCGCGATGCTCAGGTTCGCTCCCCAGGTGATGAGCCGGGGGAGATGGCTGGCGGCGTACGCCCGCAGCGGTGGCATCCCGGACCTGACCGCACCCAACCTGGCACCGATCGCCGACGACGGCAGCCTGGGGGAGCCGCCCACGTTCTTCGGTGCCTACTACGAGTGGATGACCACGCCGCCACCGTCTTGGGACGACGTCGCCTGGATGGTGAGCACCTGGAAGGAGCTGAGTGGCGGCAAGCCGTTCATGCTCAAGGGCGTGTGCCGGGTCGACGACGCGCTGCGCGCGGTCGACGCGGGCGTGGACGCGATCTCGGTCTCCAACCACGGCGGCAACAACCTCGACGGCACTCCGGCCACGATCCGGGTGCTGCCCCCGATCGCCGCCGCGGTGGGCGACCAGATCGAGGTGCTCCTCGACGGTGGCGTACGCCGCGGCTCCGACGTCGCCAAGGCGCTCGCCCTGGGCGCACGTGCGGTGATGGTCGGGCGTGCCTACCTGTGGGGCCTGGGCGCCAACGGCCAGGCCGGTGTCGAGAACGTCCTCGACATCCTCCGCAACGGCCTCGACTCCGCGGTCCTGGGCATGGGCAAGGCCTCCATCCACGACCTCACGCCGGAGGACCTGGTGATCCCCGACGGCTTCGAGCTCGCGCTCGGGCAACCATCGGGCCGGCCGTGAGCCTGGTCGACCGCCCCTGGCCGGAGATCGTGCCGGGCGGCGCGGTCCTGGTGCCGGTGGGGTCCACCGAGCAGCACGGCCCCCACCTGCCGCTCGACGTCGACACGGTGATCGCGACCGCGGTGGCCGACGAGCTCGCGCCGCTCATCGGCGCCTCCGTCGCTCCGGCTGTGCCGATCGGTGCCAGCGGGGAGCACCAGTCGTTTCCCGGGACGATCTCGATCGGGACCGCGGTGCTCACCTCGGTCCTCGTCGAACTCGGCCGCTCGCTGACCACGTGGGCCTCCCGGGTCGTCCTGGTCAACGGTCACGGCGGCAACCTGGACGCGGTCACGGCCGCCGTCACGGTCCTTCGCACCGAGGGGAGAGAGGTGTCCTGGGTGCCCTGTCAGACCCCTGACGCGGACTCGCACGCCGGCCGCACCGAGACCTCGCTCATGCTGCATCTGGCCCCCGAAAGGGTACGCCTGCGGCAGGCCGTCCCCGGCAACACCCGCCCGATCATCGAGCTGCTGCCGGCGATGCGGGCAGGCGGCGTCGAAGCCGTCTCGGCCAACGGTGTCCTCGGCGACCCGACCGGAGCGAGCGCCGAGCAGGGCAAGCGCATCCTCGAGGCGATGGTCGTCGCTGCCTATGACCGGCTCCGGATGGGAGTGGCGGCACGATGAGTGTCGAGACGACACGGGTCGCGCTGGTGACCGGTGCCGCGCGCGGGATCGGCGCGGCGACAGTGCGCGGCCTGGTGGCCGAGCGCGTACGCGTCGTCGCGCTCGACTGGTGCGCGGGGGAGCACTCTCCGGCCGGCTATCCCCAGGCCACGCAGGGCGACCTGGACACCCTGGTCGCCTCGCTCCCGGCCGGCTGGATCGAACCGGTCGTCGGTGACGTACGGGACCCGGCGGCGCTGACCGCCGCGGTCGATGCTGCGAAGGACAGGTGGGGGCGGCTCGACATCGCCGTCGCAGGTGCGGCGGTTATCGCCGGCGGTCGCCCGCTGTGGGAGGACACCTCGCTCGACCTGCAGTGGCAGATCGACGTCGCCGGGGTCTGGAACACCGCGGCCGCCGCCGTCCCCGCGATGCTCGCCGGGCCCGACCCCAGCGGCTGCCGGTTCGTCGCGCTCGCCTCCGCCGCGGGCTCGCGCGGGCTGTTCCACCTCGCCGCCTACAACGCCGCGAAGCATGCCGTGATCGGCCTGGTGAGAGGCCTGGCCGCCGACCTGGCCGGTACGGGCGTGACCGCCTGCGCCGTCTCGCCGGGCTCCACAGATACCGCGATGCTCGCCGCGACCGCCGACCTCTACGCGGTCGGCCCGGACGACCTCGCCGCACACCAGCTCCTGCGCCGCCCGCTCACACCCGACGAGGTCGCCGCCACCGTCGTCCACGCCTGCTCGCGTGCCGGGGCGGTGCTCAACGGCTCGGTCGTCGCCGCCGACGGAGGCTTCGGCGGATGACGCTTCAGCGGGTGAGGCTGCCGGATGGGTTCACGGTGCGGGTGCGTGATGACGTACGTCTCCTGCCCACGGCGGACGGTGGCTTGTCGCTGGTCGGCGGCTCCCCGTTGCGGTCCATGCGCCTGGCACCCACGGCCGCCGACCGTGTGATCGGCAGGCAGGTTCGGGTCCACGATGCCACCACCGACGTCATCGCTCGCCGCCTGCTCGACGGCAACCTCGCCGATCCCGCGGACGTGGCGCCCGTCGACCCGGCCGAGCTCACGGTGATCGTCCCGGCCCACGACCGGCCCGAGCTCCTCGACCGCTGTCTGGCCGCCCTGAGCGGGCTGAGCGGGCTCGGCGTCATCGTCGTCGACGACGCCTCCCGCGACTCGGGCGCCGTCGCGGAGGTCGTACGCCGCCACGGCGCCACCCTCCTCGCGCTCACCGACAACCTGGGACCCGCCGGCGCCCGCAACGCCGGACTCACCCAGGTCACCACCACCTACGTCGCCTTCGTCGACTCCGATGTCGCCGCCGCCCCGAAGATGCTCGCGCAGTTGGCCGGCCATCTCGTGGACCCTCGGGTGGCGCTGGTGGGGCCGCTGGTGCGGGGGCACAGCGACAAGGCTCGGCCGGCGTGGTTCGAACGCCACGACATGGCCGCCTCCTCGCTCTCCCTGGGCACCAGAGCGTGCTCGGTGCGTCCCGGCGCGGCCGTCGGCTGGCTGCCGTCCGCCTGCCTCGTCGCCCGCACCTCGACCCTGCGAGAGGTCGGCGGCTTCGCCGGCGACCTGCGCGTGGGCGAGGACGTCGACCTGGTCTGGAGACTGGTCGAGGCCGGACACGTGGTCCGCTACGCGCCCGACCTCGAGGCTCTGCACGAGGTCCGCGGAACGATCCGCGGCTGGCTCGGCCGCAAGCTCGTCTACGGCACCGGCGGCGCCGAGCTCGGCCGCCGCCACGGGGACGCGATCGCCCCGGCCATACTCTCCCCGGCCATGGCCACCGCCGGAGCCGCCCTCCTCGCCGGCCGCTGGTGGTCGGCACCCGCAGCACTCGCCTCGCTGATCTGGGGCAGCCGCGTCGTCTCGGAGGCTCTCCCCGACCTACCCGGCCGCCGTGGTCTCGCCTCGCGCCTCGCCGTACGAGGACTCGGCTGGTCGCTGCGCCAGGAGTCAGCGCTCCTGCTGCGCCACTGGTGGCCACTCACGCTGGTCGCCTGCCTGCTCAGCCGCACCGCACGCCGGATGGTGCTCGCCGCGCTCGTCGTCGACACCGCCGTCGCCCTCAACGAGACCGACATCCGGCCCACAACCTTCCTCGGCCGCCGCCTCGACGACCTCGCCTACGGCACCGGCCTCTGGCTCGGCGCTGCAAGATCGCGGTCCGTGCAGTGCCTCACCCCGCGCCTCGTACGTCACCACAGACTCACACCCGAAAAGAAGCTCGAGAAGGAAGTGCAGCCATGGCAGTGACTCGTCTGGATGGACGACGCATCATCATCACCGGCGGAGCGAGTGGCATGGGGGAGGGCCTCGTACGGTCCTTCCCGGCCCTGGGCGCCAAGGTCGTCTCGGTCGACCTCACCGAGGATGCCGGCGCCCGGATCGCCGAGGAGTCCGGTGCGGAGTTCCTCCCTGTCGACGTCGCCGACAAGGAGTCGGTCGACAGCACCTTCGCCGCCGCGGTGGAGAAGCTGGGTGGCCTCGACGTCCTGGTCCACGCCGCCGGCATCGCGCCGTCCTCGCCCGCCGAGGAGAGCTCGGTGGACCTGTGGACCAAGGTGCTCTCGGTCAACACCCTGGGCACCATGCTGACCAACCAGGCCGCCTTCGCGCATCTGAAGGGGGAGGGTGGCCAGATCATCAACTTCGCCTCCGCCGCCGGGGTCATCGGCTTGCCGAACAAGTCGGTCTACGCGATGAGCAAGGGTGGCGTGATCGCCTGGACCCGGACCGCGGCCAAGGAGTGGGGCAAGCACAACGTGTCGCTCAACATGATCGCCCCCGCGATCTGGACCCCGATGTACGACAAGACCCGCTCGGAGATGGGCCCCGAGGCTCTCGCCGCCCACGACGCGTTCATGGGGCAGAACGTCCCGCTCGGCGGCAAGCTCGGTGACGTGGAGAAGGACTTCATCCCGGTGCTCGCCTTCTATGCCTCAGAGGGGGCGCGCTTCATCACTGGACAGATCGTCTCGGTCGACGGCGGCACCTTGATGGTCCGCTGACGCGGATGCGCTGAGGCGCGGGGGGTGCCGGGCTCGTGCTCGACACCCCCGCGTCGTTCGAGACGGCTCAGCGGGTGACCATGAGCTTGAGGACTCCGTAGTTGGTGCCGGTGAAGTCCATCGGCACCTCCTCCAGCGGGGTCGCCAGGCGAAGGTCGGGGAAGCGTTCGAAGAGCTTGGGCAGGACGGTACGCAGCTCGGCGCGCGCGACGTTCTGGCCCAGGCAGGCGTGGATGCCGTAGCCGAAGCCCATGTGGCGGAACGCCTTGCGGTCGATGTCGAGGGTGTCGGGGTCGTCGAAGGCGCGGGGGTCGCGGTTGGCGGCGTTCATCGCCACGACGACGAGGTCGCCCTTCTCGATCTGGGCGCCGCCGAGTTCCAGGTCCTCCTTGGCCACGCGGCCGAGGCCGAACTGCACGATCGTCAGATAGCGCATCAGCTCCTCGACGGTGCTGCCGATCTTCTCCGGGTGCGCCATCAGGTCCTGGCGCTGCTCGTCGTGGGTGAGCAGGGTCAGGGTCGAGAGGCCCATCATCGCGGCGGTGGTGTCGTGCCCGGCGAACAGGAGGAGTACACCGAGGCCGATCAGCTGCTCCTCGGTCATGGGGGTCTGGTCGCCGTCGGTCTTGTTGATCAGCTCGGCCAGGATGCCGTCGGTCGCGCCGGTACGCCGCTTGTCGGCGACGAGCTCGGTGATGTAGCTGATCAGCCAGTGGGCGCCCTTGTCCCGCACCTCGCGGGGCTTGCCCATGTCCATCAGGTCGACGGTGGCGTCGTGGAAGCCGTCGCGGTCCTCGTACGGGACGCCGAGGAGCTCGCAGATGACCAGGCATGGGATGGGCAGCGACATCGCCTGGACGAAGTCGAAGGTCTCCGGACCGGCCTCGATCGCGTCGAGGTGCTCGTCGACGATCTTGTCGATGTAGGGCTGGAGCTTGGTCTGGACCGCCTTCGGGGTGAACCGGCCGGTGAGCAGGCGACGGAAGACGCTGTGGTCGGGCTCGTCCATGAACACGAAGCCGACGTCGAACGGCGTCTCGTCGTCTGCCGTGGCCACCTCGCCCTCCGGGGTGTCGTGGCGGTGGCGCTTCGCGCTGAAGCGGGGGTCGGTGAAGACCTGGCCGCCCTCCTCGAAGCGCGTGACGAGCCAGCCGGTGCTGCCGTTGGGGAAGCGGACCTTGGTGACAGGCTCGTCCTCACGCAGGTCGGTGTACGCGGTGGGCGGGTCGAACGGCCTGTTCGGCTCGCGGAGGGCGGGCTGGTCGATGAGGGTCTCGGTCACTTGGACTCCTTGGTGTCGTCGGGGGTGCTGTCGGGCTCGGTGTTGGCCGCGATGGCGGCGGTGATGCCCGCGTGGGTGGCGGTGGCCTTGCACCAGCCGGTGTAGGTCGCCAGGTGGAGCGCGGCCTCGCCGAGCTGGTCGGCGGTCAGCTCGCCGTTGACGAGGCCGCCGTTCGCGATGATCTGGATCAGCTCGGGCCTACCGACGGTCGCGGCGACGCCGAGGGTGAGCAGACGGCGGTCCCTGACCGAGAGCCCGGGCCGGGACCAGACCTTGGCGAAGAGGTAGTCGACCGTCTCGGCCGTGAACGGGTCCGCTTCCTCCGGCATGGCGGCGCTGAAGCCCGGTCCGTAGACCTGGTCCATCATCTCCAGGCCGAACTGGTGCACGTCGGCAGGCTCGGCCGGTGTCTCGGTGACCTCGGGCAGCTGCGTGGTCTCCCGGGCCTTGGCCTGGGCGACCTCGACCAGCGGGACGTCGACACCCAGCGTGGTGGCCAGGTCGCGGGCAGCGGCCAGGTCCTTGGTCATCAGCGGCTCGATCTTGCTCCCGATCCCGGCCGGCAGCGTGCCGTCGGGACCCTCCATGCGGAGCAGCTGCAGGAGCGTACGTCCCTCGGGGTCGGCGGTGTCGACGACCTCGGCGAGCCGGGCAGTGTCTACCCCGGCGGCCCGGGCGAGGGCCGCGGCCTCCGCGACCGTGCGCCAGCTGCCGTAGGTGATCACGTTGCGGGCGATCTTGGTGGCCATCCCGGCGCCGGTCGGGCCGCAGTGAACGACCTTCTTGGCCCAGTCGTCGAGGACGGGACGCGCGGCGTCGACGACGGCCTTGTCGCCGCCGATGATGGCGACCATGCCGTTCTCGGCGGCCTTGTCACCTGGCGTCACGCCGCAGTCCAGGAAGCCGACACCGTGCTCGACGCACAGGTCTGCGAGCTCGCGGACGACCGGGAGCGCGACCGTCGCCTGGAGGACGATGGTCAGGCCGGGGTGGGCTGCGGACAGCAGCCCGTCGGGGCCGCCGATCACCGCGCGGGCCTGGTCGGCGTCGACGACGGCGACCATCACCACGTCGCTCTCCTCGGCCACCCGCGCGGGGGAGGAGAGCGGGTCGGGGACGCCGGCAAGGTTGGCGGAGGCGTCGGGACGGATGTCGTAGACCGCGGGTACGCGGCCGCGGCGGGCGAGGCTGACGGCGACGCCGCCGCCGATCATGCCCAGGCCGATGACGCCGGCCGTGAGCGTGTCGCTGGGAGTGTTCTGGGTGGTCATGCTGCGCTCGATTCCTCGATAGGGGCCGCCTCGGCGACCAGCTTGCGGTAGCCGCGGGTCGCGCGGGCCAGGTTCACCCCGACCACGCCGCTGACGCGGCCGTCCTTTCCGAACAGGGCGACGAGCCTGCGGTCCTCGAGGCTGCCCTCGACGATCCGCACCTCGTCGGCGCCGCGGGTGCGCCCGTAGATCTGGATCTTCAGGTCGTACTGGTCCGACCAGACGTACGGCACGGACTCGAACGGGGCCGCGTCATCCGGGCCGGCCAGGATGTTGCGCGCCACGGCCAGGCCCTGCTCGGCGGCGTTGGTCCGGTGCTCGATCCGCAGGCGCTCGCCGGTGCGTGGGTCGAGCCACGAGGCGATGTCGCCTGCCGCCCACACCCCTGAGCCGGCGTGGAGGGTGGCGTCGCACTCCACGCCGTTGCCCACCGGGAGACCGCTCGAAGCGAGCCACTCCACGTTGGGAACCGCGCCGATGCCGATCAGGACCGCGTCGGCGGCGATCATCCGGCCACCGGCCAGATGTACGCCGGCGACCCGACCGTCGGAGGTGAGCACACCTTCGACCATGGCGTCGGTCTCGATCGAGACGCCGCGCTCGGCGTGGACGACACGGAGCATCGCGCCGAGATCGTCCCCGAGCACATCGCCCATCGGCTGGGCGACGTTGGTGACGAGCGTGACCTCGCAGCCGAGGTCACGGGCGACCGCCGCCGCCTCGGCGCCGACGAACCCGCCACCGACCACGACCAGACGTGGCTTGGGAGCCAGTTCTTCACGCAGAGCGAGCGCGTCCTCCAACGTACGCAGCACGTGCACTCCGGCCACGCCGTCGGTCCCGGGCAGCCGTCGGGCGCGAGTCCCGGTGGCGACCACGAGGGCGTCGTAGCCGATCCGGTCGCCGTCGACGAGCGTGACCTCGCGGGCCTCGGCGTCGAGCGCGACGGCGGCGCTGCCGAGCCGTAGGTCCAGGTCGAGCGCGTCGATCGCCTCGGTCGAGCGCAGCGCCAGCCGCTCGGGCGACCACTCGCCGGAGAGCAGCTGCTTGGACAGCGGCGGCCGGTCGTAGGGGAGATGCGACTCGTCGCCGATGAGGGTCAGCGACCCCTCGTAGCCGCCGCGCCGCAGCCCCTCGACCACGCTGAGGCCGGCGGCCGAGGCGCCGACCACGACGATGCGTGACGGGCGGCTCACTCGTGCACCGCGATGCATGCTGCCGGGCACAGGGCCGCGGCCTGGCGTACGTTCTCATGCTCCGACTCCGGCGGGTTCTCCTCCAACAGGATGACGATCCCGTCGTCCTCGCGCTGGTCGAACACCTCGGGAGCGGCCAGGACGCACTGTCCCGCGCCGCAGCACTTCTCGGTCTCGATGGAAATCTGCATCAACAACCTCCGATGGATGTGATTGGGTCGTTCGGATGGAACAGACGAGAACGTACTCTTTTTGGCGCGACGCGCCAAAAATGACACGGCGAGACAAAAAGTGAGAATTGCGACATGAGCACAGCCAGTGACCCGGTGGCCCCCGCAGGACAGTCCGGTCCCCGTCTCGGCCGCCCCCGGATCAGCGATCGCCGCCGGCGCACCACCCAGCTGGAGATCGCCCACGAGGCCGTACGCCTCTTCATGGCGAAAGGGGTGGCGAGCACTTCGGCCGAGGAGATCGCCAACGCAGCTGGGATGTCGACCCGGACGCTGTGGCGCTACTTCTCGAGCAAGGAGCAGTGCGTGCAGCCCCTGCTCACCGCGGGCATCGACGGCCTGGTCGGTCGCCTGCGCGAGTGTCTGTCGGACGGGTCACCTTCCGACCTGCTGCGCGAGGGTGCCCTGGTCGCGTTCGCCACGGCCGGCGAGCTGGACTCGCTGCGCGGCCTCGTGCGTCTGACCAGGACCGAGCCCGGGCTGCGAGCCGTCTGGCTCCAGGGCCATGACGAAGCGGTCCGGGAGATCACTCACATGCTGGCCGACAGGAGCGGCCAGAGTCCCGACAGCCTGCCCGTGCTGGTCCAGGGCATGGTGCTCAATGCCGCTCTCACCGCGGCCGTCGAGCACTGGGCGTGGGCGGATCAGGAGGAGCTGAGCATCGACCAGGCCATCCGGGACGCACTGCATCTGGCTGCCTGTGCGCTGCCGGACCTGGAGGGTTGACTCCCGCGTCGTCAGGAGCCGGTGCGCGGGGTGAACCGGAGCGCCGGCGGGTTGCCCTCTCCGGCCTCGAACAGCGCCGTCACGGGGAGGCCGACCGCGAGCTGGTCCTCGGTGCAGCCGACGACGTTGGTGAGCACGGTGACGCCGATGTCGAGGGTGACCCAGGCGATCACGAACGGGGTGTGCTCGGCCCAGGCGCCGAACCCGCGGCGTACGACCGAGTAGCTGTAGATCTCCCCGTGGCCACTCACCTGCGGCCATTCGACGGCGTCGCCCGCGCACCGGGGGCAGAAGCCGCGGGGATACCAGAAGTGCTGCTCGCAGGCGGTACAGAACGGCACCACCAGGGTGCCCTGCTCGGCCGCGGCCCAGTAGGGGCGGGTCTCGGGGTCGAGGACCGGCGGGTCGGTGGGCAGGCCGGGCGAGAAGTAGGTGCTCATGAGAACTGCTCCAGGACGAGTGCGGCGCTGTAGTGGCGCTGGGAGAGCCGGAAACCGGTGCCCGCGACGAGGGCGAGCTCGCAGTCGGGCACCTGGACGGCGGGGGTCGCCTCGCCGCGAAGCTGGCGTACGGCTTCGATGACCTTGGTCATCCCGCCACGGTTGCCGGGGTGGTTGTTCATCAGTCCGCCGCCGTCGGTGTTCACCGGCACCCGACCGCCGGCGGCGGTGAGACCGAGATCCTCGACGTACGCCCCGCCTCGGCCGCGCTCGGCGAAGCCGAGATCCTCCAGGGCGAGCAGGACGGTGATGGTGAAGGAGTCGTAGAGGCCGAGGTAGTCGATGTCGGCGGGGCCGACGCCCGCCTCGGCGTACGCCTGCTCGCCTGCCCGCCGGTTCGCGGAGTAGGTCAGGTCGACCTGGCCGAAGGAGGAGTCCTTGTGCGCCTCGCCGTAGCCGCGGAGCAGGGCGCCGCGGCGGCCGAGGTCACGGGCGATGTCGGGGTGTACGACGACCAAGGCGCCGCCGCCGTCGGTCATCACGCAGCAGTCCAGCCGGTGCAGCGGGTCGGCGATCATCGGCGACTCCAGCACCTCCTCGACCGTGATCGGCTTCTGGAACCTCGCGTTCGGGTTGTGCTTGGCATGCTCGGAGGCGGCGACGCGCACCCAGGCGAGCTGCTCGGGGGTGGTGCCGAACTCGTGCATGTGCCGCCGGGCGACCAGGGCGTAGTCGGCGACCGGACCGTAGCCGCCGCGGAAGCCGTTGCTCTCGAAGCTCGCCACCGGCCCGGGAGCGAGCTCGAGGGCCGCGCTCTTGGTGCTCGCCTGGCTCGGCAGCCCGGCCAGGGTGATCACCGCGACCCGGCAGTGACCTGCGGCGATGGCCGCTGTGGCCTGGCCGACATAGGCGACGTACGTGGCCCCGCCGAGCTCGCCGGAGGCGGTGACCCTCGCCTGGATGCCGAGATACTCCATCAGGTCGACCGGGCCCAGACCCGGTGTCGTCGCGTCGCAGAAGAAGCCGTCGACGTCAGCGATGGTGAGGCCGGCTTCGGCGAGCGCGCCGTGGATGACCTCGCGGTGCACCTGGGCGACGGTGTGGTCGGGGAGCTTCCGTCCTGGGTGCTCGTAGGCGCCCACGATCACGGCGGCTCCGTTGAGGGAGTTCATCGAACGGCTCCGATCGTCTCGACCAGCACGCCCTCGTCGAGGAGTGTCTGGACGTCGGTGGGGGACAGGGACGTCTCCTGCGCGACCTCCCTGGTGTGCTGGCCCAGGAGCGGGGCGGGCGGCAGCGCGACCGGGTGGGTCGGGGAGAACGTCGCGGGGTAGGGGGCGAGCCGCAGCGGGCCGGCCACCGGATGGTCGACCGGCTCGAAGAAGCCGACCTCGCGCAGGTGCGGGTCATCGAGCAGGTCGCCGAGGGTGCGCACCTCGATCACCGGGATGTCCGCGGCGCGCAGCGCCTCGATCCAGTAGGCGGACGGGTGTTTGGTGAGCTCTCCCTCGACGAGCTGGTAGAGCTCGTCGATGTGCTGCGTGCGCCCGGTGATGGTGCGGAACCGAGGCTCCTCGGCGAGCTCGGGGCGGCCGATCAGATCGAAGAACGACAGCCACATCCGGTCGGTGTAGACGACTACGCCGAGGTGGCCGTCGCTGGTGGCGTACGGGTGCCGGAACGGCGACATCAGCCGTGGGTAGCCGGTCTCTCCGCGGGGCGGGTCGTAGGTGTGCCCGCCCTGGTGGTCGAGGAGGTTGAAGGCCACCATCGCCTCGAACATCGGCACGGTGACGATCCGGCCGACGCCGGTCCGCTCGCGAGCGAGCAGTGCCGCGAGGATCGAGTTCGCCGCGACCAGTCCGACGGTCTTGTCGGCGATCGCCGATCTCACGTACGCCGGCTCGCCGCTGCCGCCCTGGACGGCGGCCATCCCGCTGACCGCCTGGATCACGTCGTCGTACGCCGCCAGTCCGTCATAGCTGCCGCCCGGCCCGAATCCGACCAGGCTCGCGACCACGCAGCGAGGATTGGCCTCGAGGATCCGCTCCGGTGCGAGCCCGAGTCGGGCGACCGCCTGCGGGCGCAGGTTGGTGACGAACACGTCCGCGGTGGCGACCAGCTCCATGAGCAGGTTGCGGCCGCGGGGGTCCTTCAGGTCGACCGCGAGACTGCGCTTGCCGTGGTTGGCGCTGAGGAAGATCGGACCCAGCCCGAGACCGTCGTGGTCGAGGATCCCGCGGGTGAGATCGCCGTTCGGCTCCTCGACCTTGATCACCTCGGCGCCGAGCCGGGCCAGCTGCATCGTGCAGTAGGGGCCCATGAACGTGGTGGTCAGATCGAGGACGCGGAGGCCTTCGAGCAGATCCGTGGACGGTGTCGACATCTACCTGCTCGCGTCCTTGCCCGGGCGCTTCTCGGCGAAGTCGGCCAGGTAGGCGCGGAAGGCCTCGTCCCGGGTCGACTCCGCCTGGGCCCACGCCTCGGTCGCGATCGACTCCTCGAAATCCGCCCTCGTGGCCCCGTCGACGGAGCGTTTGACGGCCCGGCTGAGTCCAGCGCGGGACGCGTACGTCGCAGCCAGCCTATGCGCGCTCGTGAGCGGGTCCTCGGCGTCGAGGTCGCTCAGGCCGATCTCGCGGGCCCGGGACGCGTCGATGATCGCGCCGTCCAGCAGCAGCGACAGCGCGCGTGACCGGCCCACGCGCTCGACCAGCATCCAGGTGCAGCCGCCGCCCGGGTGCAGGCCGATCTGGGTGAAGGTGGGCCCGAAGCGGGCCCTCGGGCCGGCCACGATCAGGTCGCAGGCAAGCGCGATGTTGAGTCCGGCGCCGATCGCGGCGCCCTGCACCGCAGCCAGGGTTGGCACGGCGAGGTCGCGCAGGCCGAGGAACGAGGCGTACACCCCGCGGAGGTGGTCGCGGATCTCTTCGGTCGGCCGGTCGAGATCGCCGAACATCCCGTTCAGGTCGGCGCCCGCGCAGAAACCGCGTCCGGCGCCGGTCGCGACGACGGCTCCGACGGTGTCGGTCGCCGCGGTGTCGGCGATGGCGGTTCGGAGGTCGGCCAGGAGGTCGAGATCGAGGGCGTTGAGGCGGTCAGGAGCGTTCAGGGTGATCGTCCGGACCGGTCCGTCATCGGTGACGAGGACGCGGGTCATGGGCACTCCTCCGGATGGGCTACGGGCTCGCCAACACCGTACTTGACAAAAGCGTCAAAAGAAAGAAGCGGTCGACAGCGCCTGGCAGGCAAAGGATGTTCGGAACCAGTTGACGCTATCGTCAACTCGATCTAGTGTCCTAGGTCACACAACGTTCTCACCGAGGGGTACGCATGTCTGACAACCAGGTGCTTTCCGGAATCCGCGTGGTCGAGCTCGCGGCCTGGACCTTCGTGCCCACTGCGGGCGCCGTTCTGGCAGACTGGGGAGCCGACGTCCTCAAGATCGAGCATCCCGAGACCGGCGACCCGCAGCGTGCACTGATCAACTCGGGAATGGTCCCCGGCGCCGGGGACATCAACCACTTCGTCGAGCAGCCGAACCGCGGCAAGCGCAGCGTCGGGATCGACGTGGCCAACCCGAAGGGCCGCGAGGTGCTCTTCAAGCTCATCGAGTCGGCCGACGTGTTCGTCACCAACCTGCTGCCCGACTCCCGCAAGCGCCTGGGCATCGAGCCCGAGGACCTGCGCAAGATCAACCCCAGGATCATCTACGCCCGCGGCCATGGCTACGGCACCAAGGGCGACGAGGCGGACCGCGGCGGCTACGACCTGGCGGCCTACTGGTCGCGTGGCGGCATCGGGGATGCGTACGCTCCGATCGGCGGTGGCTACCCGCCGATCCAGCGCCCGGCCTTCGGTGACCTGTTCGCCGGGTTCGCGCTCGCCTCGGGCATCGTCGGCGCGCTGTTCAAGCGCGACCGCACGGGGGAGGCGTCGCTGGTCGACGTCTCGCTGGTCTCGACCGCGATGTGGCAGATCGCCACCGACGTCGTCGCCGCGGGCGTCACCGGCAACCCGATGCCGAAGTACGACCTGGACAAGATGCCCAACCCGGTCACCAGCCTCTACCAGACCTCCGACGGCCGGTTCCTCGCGTTCGTACTGCTGCAGGCAGACCGGTTCTGGAAGGAGTTCTGCGAGCGGCTCGGCCGCCCGGACCTGATCGAGGACGAGCGCTTCGCCAACGCCGGGGTCCGCTTCCGGAACAGCGCGGAGTGCGTCACCGAGCTGCGGGCCGCCTTCGGCGCGCAGCCGCTGGAGCACTGGAAGAAGGCCTTCGACGGCTTCGAGGGCGTCTGGGACGTGGTGCAGAACGCCGTCGACCTCCACTCCGACCCGGTCGTGATCGCCAACGGCTACCTGCCCCGGCTCAAGGACGGCCGCGACAACGAGTTCGCCGTCGTCGACAGCCCGGTCCAGTTCGACGAGCAGCCCAATGCACGCAGCCGAGCCCCCGAGCACGGCGAGCACACCGAGCTGGTGCTGATCGAGGCCGGGTACGACTGGGAGGACCTGCCCGCGCTCAAGGAGAGTGGGGCGATCCTGTGACGGCGGTCGCCAACCGATGGTTGCCGCAAGGGTGACCACGACCAGACGCCCTCACCTGCCACAGGTCGCTGTCGAGAGCGAGGACCTGCTCGACCTGCGCCGACAGGTGCGGGCATTCCTCGATGAGGAGTTCGGCAGCGGCCGGATCACGCCGCAGGTCGACTCGTGGCTGACCGGCTGGGACGAGGAGTTCACCCGCCGGCTGGCCGCGCGCGGCTGGCTGGGAATGACGATCCCGACAGCGTACGGCGGGCGGGGACGTACGTTCCTGGAGAGGTTCGTGGTCACCGAGGAGCTGCTCGCCGCCGGTGCGCCACTGGCCGCGCACTGGATCGCCGACCGGCAGATCGCGCCGTCGGTGCTGAAGTACGGCACCGAGCACCAGAAGCGCGCGCTGCTGCCGGCGATCGCGGCGGGGGAGACGTACTTTGCCATCGGCATGTCCGAACCCGACTCCGGCTCGGACCTCGCCTCGGTGCGCACCCGGGCGACCCGCGACGGCGACGGCTGGCGGATCAGCGGCACCAAGGTCTGGACCTCCGGGGCTCACCGGGCGCACCGGTTCATCGTGCTGGCCCGTACGGCGCCGGTCGACGAGCGCGACAGGCACGCCGGCCTGAGCCAGTTCGTAGTCGACCTGCGCGTGCCCGGGGTCGAGGTGCGGCCGATCGTCTCGATGGACGGGCGGCACCACTTCAACGAGGTCTTCCTCGACGAGGTGCGCGTGGCCGAGGAGTGGGTCTTCGGCACGATCGGCGCGGGCTGGGAGCAGGTGACCTCCGAGCTCGGCTACGAGCGCAGCGGACCGGAGCGGTTCCTGAGCACCTTCCCGCTGCTCGCCGCGCTGCTGTCCGCCGAGAGCCCCGGCGCCGAGGTGGGTCGCGCGCTGGCGCGCACCGCGGCGCTCCACCAGCTCTCCTCCGCGGTCGCCGGTGGGCTCTCCCGAGGCGAGTCGGTCGACGTGGCCGCCGCGATCACCAAGGTGCTGGGCACCACCCATGAGGGCGACGTCGCCGAGCTCGGCGGCACGATGGTCGGCGAGACGGCGACCGACGAGCGGCTGGCTCGGCTGGCGGCCACGGCCCTGGTCCAGCGCCCCGGGTTCACCATCCGAGGCGGCACGAACGAGATCCTGCGCGGCGTGATCGCGCGCGGCTGGGGGCTGCGCGGATGACCGGATCCGACACTGCCGTCGACCCGGAGCTGGCCGCGCTCTTCGACAAGGTGCTCGCCGACTGGCGCGCCGCCCGGCCGTCCGCGGGCGCGACTCTCGACCTGGACCGGACGCTGTGGGGGCAGCTGACCGAGCTCGGCCTGACCCGGCTGGCCCGCGAGGCCGACTGGCCCACCTTCGCCGAGCTGCTGCGCGCCGCCGCCCGGCACGCCGCCCCGGTGCCGCTGGCCGAGCACGACGCGCTCGCCGGATGGGCTCTCGGCACCGCCGGGATCGAGGCCGACGACCAGGTCCGTACGCTGGCCCGACTCGACTCCGCCGGCCTCGACCCGGCCGTGCCGTGGGCCTCGCAGGCCGACCGGATCGTCGGGCTCTTGCCCGCGGACGGGTCCTGGTTCGTGGCCGACCTCGCCGCGAGCGAGGTCACCATCGTCGCCGGCCGCGACCTCGCCGGCGCGCCTCGCGACCGGGTCAGCATCGACCCGGTCGCACTGAGGCGTTCGGTGTCGGTATCGGCGGAGGTCGCGACCGCGCTCGGCCTGCGCGGCGCGCTCGTACGGGCGGTGCAGGCGAGCGGGGCGATCGAGCGCATCGTCGACCTGTGCGTGCGGCACGTCACCGAGCGTCACCAGTTCGGCCGCCCGCTGGCCCGCTTCCAGGCGGTGCAGCACCTGGTCGCCGACGCCGCCGCGGAGGCGACGCTGCTCACCGCGGCGACCGACGCAGCGGTCGCGGTGGCCGCGGCGTACGACTCCTCCCAGGCGACCCTCGCCGAGCTGGAGCGGGCGGTCGCGGTGGCCCGCTCGGTGCTCGGCGTGTCCGCAGACGTGGTGGTGCGGAACGCCCACCAGGTGCACGGCGCGATCGGGACGACCCTGGAGCATCCGCTGCAGGAGCTGACCCGGCCGGTGCTCGCCTGGCGCAGCGACTACGGCTCCGTACGTCACTGGGACCGGCGCGTCGCCGAGATCGTGGCCTCGGCCGGCACCGACCCGTGGTCCGCACTCATCGGACGCATCGAGCATGAAGGAGAGACGCGTTGACCAGCACTGGTGAGACCCCGGGCTTCCGCGAGGAGGTGCGGGCGTTCCTGCGCGCCGAGCTGCCCGCCGACTGGCAGGGTGTGGGCGCGCTGCCGGCCCCCGAGCGGGCGGAGTTCGTGGCGCGCTGGCGCAAGATCGCCGGATCGCGCGGCTATCTCGCGGTGGCCTGGCCCGAGGCGTACGGCGGCCGGGGGCTGACCAAGGTCGACCATCTGGTGGTCGTGGAGGAGTTCTCCCGAGCGAGGGTGCCGGTCGGCACCCCGGGCGACACCGTCTCGATCAAGATGCTGGGCAACACGGTGAACAAGTGGGGCACGCCGGAGCAGAAGGCGCGGATCCTGCCGAGGATCATCTCCGGCGAGGACGTCTGGTGCCAGGGCTACTCCGAGCCGGAGTCCGGCTCGGACCTCTCCAGCCTGCGTACGAAGGCGGTGCTGCGCGAGGGCGAGTGGCACATCGACGGGCAGAAGATCTGGACCTCCAACGCGGCGGGCGCCAACTGGATGTTCGCGCTGACCCGCACCAACCCCGACGCTCCCCGGACCCAGGGCATCACGATGCTCATCCTGCCGATGGACCAGCCCGGAGTCGAGGTGCGCCCAATCGAGATGCTCAGCGGTGGCCGCGACTTCTGCGAGGTCTTCTTCACCGACGCGCGTACGCCGGCCGAGAACGTGATCGGCGCCGTCGACGACGGCTGGACGGTGGCGAACTCGCTGCTCAGCCACGAGCGCGGCGAGGAGGCGGCGGTCAACCCGGTGCTGTTCGGGCTCGAGCTCGCCCGGCTGCTGGACCTGGTGCGCGAGCGCGGCGCCGAGCGGAACCCGGCCGTCCGGGCACGGGTCGCCGCGGCGTACTCCGAGCTGTTGGTGATGAAGGCGATGGGTGACCGGATCCTGGCCTCGTACGTCCGTGGTGGGACGCTGGGTCCGGAGGCGTCGGTCGCGAAGCTCTACTGGAGCGAGTACCACCAGCGGCTCTCCGCGATCGCGGTCGACGTGCTCGGCTCCGACGCGCTCGTCTGGGAGGGCGACCTGCCGATGCGCTGGTTCCGCGCGGACGACCCCGGCGCGCCGAACACCTCGGCCTCCTGGCTCGCCGTTCACCTGCAGAACTCGCTGGCCGGCACCGTCTACGCCGGCACCTCGCAGATCCAGCGCAACATCATCGCCGAGCGGGCCCTCGGCCTGCCTCGCGAGCCGCGCGTGACGAAGGAGGGATGAGCGATGGAACGGCTCGACTACGAGGAGCAGGCCGACTACCGCGACTGGATCCGGGAAGGGCTGGCCCGGCTGGCCCCGCTGGATCGGTCCCGGGTGCTGGTCGAGGAGGGGCGACGGACCGACCTGCGTGCGGGGCTGGGCGAGATGGGGGTGCTGGGGCTCGCGGTCGGTGCCGAGCACGGCGGCGCCGACGCCGGGCCCGAGGCGCTGGCGATCTTCCTGGAGGAGGCCGGGCGGGTGCTGCTGCCCGCGGCTCACCTGACCTCGGTGGCGGTCGTACCGTTCGTGCTTCGCCAGGACCTCGCCGGGACCGGGCCTGACCTGCTGGCGGCGCTGGCCGGCGGTGAGGCCGTCGTGACGATCGCCGACCTCGACGATCCGGAGCGGCCGGTGACGCTGGCTGACGGGTCGGCGACCGGCACCAAGGTGGCGGTGATCGATGCCGACGTGGCGACCCATGCGCTGGTCGTCGTCGGGGACGCGATCGTGGTCCTGGACCTGGCCGGGCCCGGCGTACACATCGAGCACCTGGACAACCTGGACCGGACCCGCCCGGTGGCTCGGCTGCACCTCGAGACCGCACCCGTGGTCCCGCTCGGCCTGGCGGATGCCGCCACGGTCATCGCCGAGACTCGTACGCTGCTCCGGCTGGCCATCGCCAGCGAGACTGCCGGCCAGGTGGCGGCCTGCTGCGACCTCTCGGTCGACTACGCCAAGACTCGACACCAGTTCGGTCGGCCGATCGGCGGGTTCCAGGCGGTCAAGCACGCCTGCGCGGACATGTTCGTCGCCGCTCAGGCGACCTCCGCGGCGGTCGCGGCGGCGTACGCCTCCTGGTTCGACGAGCCCGGGCATCGTGACCTCGTCGCCCCGGCGACGATCGCCTACGCGCTGCGGGCCGGGTTCGACGTGGCCGCCTCCACCATGCAGATCCACGGCGGCATCGCGTTCACCGCCGAGGCGATGCCGCAGCTCTATCTCAAGCGCGCCAAGGCTGCTCAGCTGCTCGCCGGCGGGGTCGACGCGACCACCGACTGGCTCGCCGCCGCGATCCTCGACGGGGCCACAGACCCGCTCGCGCCGATCCTCGGCCGACCCTGACCAGCCCGAAAGGACGGCACCGATGCCACAGCACATCAGCGTCGAGGTGGCCGACGGCGTCGCCACGGTGACCTTCGACAAGCCCGAGCGCAGGAATGCCTGGGACCCGGTCATGGAGCGGGAGTACTTCGCCGAGCTGGACCGGCTCGACCGCGACGACGAGGTCCGCGCGATCGTGGTGACCGGTGCGGGGAGCACCTTCTGTCCCGGGGTCGACGCCCAGCGCCTGGAGTCGGCCGTCGGCACTGGCATGAACCTGTCCGGCCGCGTCTCCCCGACCACGGCGGCCGGCTACCGCAAGCCGATCGTGGCCGCGATCAACGGTGCCTGCGCAGGCATGGGCCTGGTGCAGGCGCTGATGTGCGACGTACGCTTCGCCGCCCGCGGTGCCCGGTTCACCACCGCCTTCTCCCGCCGCGGGCTCGCGGGGGAGTACGGCATCACCTGGGTCCTGCCGCGGCTGGTCGGCATCGAGAACGCGCTCGACCTGCTGCTCTCGGGCCGGGTGATCGAGGCCGACGAGGCCCGCGAGCTCGGCCTCGTCAGCCGCGTCGTCGAGCCCGACGACCTGCTCGACGCTGCCCAGACGTACGCCGCCGACCTCGCCCGGCACTGCTCCCCGGCCTCGATGGCCCTGATCAAGAACCAGGTCTGGAGCGGACTGGACACCGGCTTCGACGAGGCGCTCGCCGGCACCTACCGAGCCATGGCGTACGCGGCTGGTGGCCGTGACTTCGGCGAGGGCGTGGCCAGCTTCCTCGAGCGCCGGGACCCGGAGTTCGCCCCGCTCGACCCCCACCTCGCGCCCGAGGAGATCACCGGCCGCCGCGTCGCCCAGGCCGGTGACCTTCTCAGCTGATCAGACGCTGATCAGACGCCGAGGGTGGCGAGCAGGCGCTCGTGATAGACCGCGGGGCCGCCGAACATGAGCTGGTCGGCCTTGGCGCGCCGGTAGTAGAGGTGGGCCGGGTGCTCCCAGGTGAACCCGATCCCGCCGTGGACCTGGATGTTCTCGGCGGCGACGTACATGAACGCCTCTGAGCACACCGAGTGGGCGACGGCAGCGGCCACGGCCGCCGGTGGGGCGTCGTCGAAGCCGTCAGCGGCGCGGAGTGCCTCGGTGGCGGCGGCGTCGGCGAGGGTGACCCGGGCGAGCATGTCGGCGAGCTTGTGCTTGACCGCCTGGAAGGAGCCGATCGCGCGGCCGAACTGTTCGCGTTCCTTGGCGTACGCCACGGCCATCTCCAAGCAGGCGCGGGCGGCGCCGACCTGTTCGGCGGCCAGGGCGACGCTGGCGCGGACCAGTACGTCGGCGAGGATCTGCGGTGCGGCGCCGAGGTCGCCCACCAGGACCGCGGGCGTCTCGGAGAGGGCGACGCGGGAGATCGGCCGGGTGATGTCGAGCGTACGCAGCGCGCCGGCGCTCAGCCCGGCGGCGCCGGCGTCGACGGCGAAGAGCGCGGGCCCCGCCGGGGTCGAGGCTGCGACCAGGAGAAGGTCGGCGCTGCTGCCTTCGGGGACGAGCGTCTTCTCGCCGGTGAGCACCCAGCTGCCGCCGTCCTCCCGGGCGGTGGTGGCGAACCCGTCGGTACGCCACGCCCCATCCGCCTCTACCACTGCGAGCGTGCCGACCACCGACCCGTCCGCGATCCCCGGGAGACGGGTAGAGCAGGCGGTCTCGTCACCCGACGCGAGCAGTGCCCCGGCAGCGAGGATGACCGAGGAGAAGAACGGCCCGGGCGTCATCGCGCGCCCCATCTCGCCGAGCACGATGCCGAGCGCGACCAGGCCGAACCCGTCCCCGCCGTACGCCTCCGGGATCGCCATCGCCGGCAACCCGAGCTCGGTGGCGAGCCGCTGCCACAGGTCGACGTCGTAGCCGGGGTCGGCGGCCACAGCCCGGCGTACGGCCTGCTCGCCGCTGTACTCGGCGAGGAAGGCGCGGACCGTGCCGCGCAGGTCCTCCAGCTCGCCCTCGGTGATGGTCGTGGTCTTGGTCATGACGGCTCCTTCGGGAGGCCGAGGACACGCTCGCCCAGGATGTTCTTCATGATCTCCTCGGTGCCGCCGAGGATGCGGAAGGCCGGGGCGGAGAGCAGCAGCTCGTTCCACGAGAACGTGCCCCACTCGCCGGTGTCCGCCGTCAGCCGCGGGCCGACCAGCTCGGCGGCCAGGTGGGCGATCCGGGTGAGGTTCTGCGCCCACAGCAGCTTGGAGACCGAAGCCTCCGGGCCTGGCTGGGCGCCGCTGCGCAGCCGCCGGATCGTGGCTCGGTTGAGGTATTCGGCCGCGGTGAGGTCCGCGGTGATCTCGGCCAGCCGACGGCGCGCGGCCGCGTCCTCGCCGTGCCCGGACTCGTGCAGCAGTGCGGCCAGGAACCCGTCGGACAGCACCCGGGCGACCCCGGTGGAGGCCTCGTTGCCCACGCTTGCCCGCTCGTTCATCAGCGTCGTGAGCGCGACCCGCCAGCCGCCGTTCACCTCGCCGAGCCGATGGTCGTCGGGCACGTGGACGTCGGTCAGGAAGACCTCGTTGAACTCCGCGCCGCCGCTCATCTGTCGCAGCGGCCGCACCTCGACGCCGGGCAGTGACAGGTCCACCAGGAACGCGGTGATCCCCTTGTGCTTGGGCGCGTCGGGGTCGGTGCGGCACAGCGCCATCCCGATCTGGGCGTGCTGGGCGACCGAGGTCCAGACCTTCTGGCCGCGCAGCACCCAGCCGTCCTCGGTGCGCGAGGCGCGGGTCTGCACCCCGGCGAGGTCGGAACCGGCGCCGGGCTCGCTGAAGAGCTGGCATGCGATCACCTCACCGCGGAACATCGCCGGCAGGTAGAGCTCCTTGATCTCGTCGCGGCCGTGGGACAGGATCGTCGGTCCGATCATCCCGAGACCGATCAGCGAGAGCACCCCGGTGTCAGGCACGTCGTACTCCGCCTCGATCTGGTCATAGACCAGATCGTGCACCCCGCTGAGCTCACGGCCGCCGTACGCCTCCGGGCCGGTGATCCAGCCGAAACCGTTCTCGTAGCGGGTCCGCTGCCAGGCCCGGGCCTGGTCGACCAACGCCTGCTCCACCTCGGGCGGATCCTCGCTGAAGTATCCGGTGTGGTCCTCGCCCTTGCCCCAGATGACGGCGTCGGTGCTGCGGCGCTCGGCGTGGGCGTCCAGGAAGGCGCGGGCCTCGTCGGCGAACGCGGCGAGCGGGTCCGCCTCGGTCGTGGTCATCACACAGGTCTCCTAGATCATGTTGAAGCTAGATGGCGGCGATCGGCTCGGCGGGCGCGCCGGACAGCAGGTCGAGGCCCAGCCGTGTGCTCAGCTCGCGAGAGGAGCCGAGCAGTACGTCGAGCGCGGCCGCCCGGGTCACGGCCCGATGCACGTCGCTCTCCAGGGTCAGCCCCATCGCGCCGTGCACCTGTACGACGTGTCGCATCACCAGGGCCTGGGTGGTGCCGGCACGGTGCTTGGCCACCCGGGCGGCACGCGCGACGGTCGCCACCGGGGCGTCGGCGACGCCCGCTGCCTCGAGGGTCGCGCGGGTGTTCTCGATGGCGGCGTGCGCCTCGGCCAAGGCGTGCCGCACGGCCTGGAACGAGGCGAGCGGGCGGCCGTACTGGTGCCGGACGGTGGTGTGCGAGACCGCCATCGCCAGCGCCGTCTCGCAGACGCCGACGATCTCGGCGGTGAGGGCCCTGCGCGCGGCAGCGACGGCGAGGGCCAAGGTCTCGGCGCTGACGTCGAGCGGCTCTCCGCTCGCGGTGGTGTCGAGGCGGTGCCAGGTCGTGGCCCGGTCGAATCCCCGCACCGGCTGGAGCCGCCCGGACACCTCCGTGATCGGCAGCACGGCCGCGGCATTCTCGTCGAGGACCACCACCTGCTCGGTGCCTTCCTCGGGTCGACCCAGCAGGATCCCGGCGTACGCCACGACGGTGCCCTCCGGCGAGCCCAGTGCGTGCGTGACCACGTCGTCCAGGAGCCGTGTGGAGGCCAGCGCCCGGCCCTGGGCGCCGAAGAGCAGGACCGCTGCGGTCTCCCTGTCGGCCTCGACGACGTCC
This sequence comes from Nocardioides sp. NPDC000445, assembly GCF_040300245.1. NCBI lineage: Bacteria > Bacillati > Actinomycetota > Actinomycetes > Propionibacteriales > Nocardioidaceae > Nocardioides > Nocardioides sp. NPDC000445. Next base: position 27,101 of record NZ_JBEPDH010000009.1, read on the forward strand.
GCCCAGCCCAGCTCGGCCAGCGCGGAAGAGAGGTCGCCAGGGGTGCCGGCCAGCACCTCGTCGAGCGAGACACGCACTGAGGCGAGCGTCTGGGCATCGAGTGCGGTCATGAGGCCACCTCCTTCGGCAGCCGTAGCACGTGGTCGGCGAGGACGGTCCGCTGCACCTCCGCCGAGCCGCCGAGGATGGTCGCGGAGCGGCTGTACCACCACTCCTCGCGCCACTCCTCGTGCCTGACCGAGCCGCCCAGCACGAAGTCTGTCCCGAGCAGGTCGCGGGCCAGGTCGTGGAGCCCGGTCTCGGCCCGGGCTGTGGCGATCTTGTCGACCGCCGCCTCCGGGCCGACCGGCTCGCCGGCGGCCAGCCGCCGGATGGTCTGCGCGCTGCGAGCGCGGAGGGTGACCAGGTCGGCGTAGACCTCCCCGATCCGGGTGGTCAGCCCGTCAGGCACCTCCGAGCCCCGCACGGTGCCGACCAGGTCGCGGAGTCGGCCGAGACCGGCGGCGGCCAACTGCCAGGGATACATCGAGCGCTCGAACTGCATCAGATACATCGCCACGCCCCAGCCGCCGTCCTCAGGCCCGACCAGCCGGTCGGCGCTGACCCGGACGTCGTCGAAGAAGATCTCGGCGAGCTCGTTGCGGCCGCTCGCGATCGCGATCGGTCGCACGCTGACACCGGGGGAGTCCCGGTCGATCACGATCATCGAGAGGCCCCGGTGCCGCGACTCGACCGTGCCCGTACGAACCAGGCAGACGAAGCGCGACGCGGTCGCGCCCAGGCTGGTCCACAGCTTCTGACCCGAGACGACGTACGCGTCGCCGTCACGCCTCGCCCGGCAGCGCAGCCCGGCCAGGTCGCTCCCCGCCTCGGGCTCGGAGAACCCCTGCCCCCACCACTCGAGGCCGGCCAGGGCCCGGGGGAGCAGCTCGGCTGCGAGCGCCGGCGCGAAGCGCGCCAGGGTCGGCCCGAGCACCTCCAGCACGAGCGACGGCAGCGGGATGGCCAGGCCGGCGGCGACCAGCTCGTCGTAGAGCACCGCCCGGTGGCGTACGTCGCCGCCCAGGCCGCCCGCCTCGGCGGGCCACCCGACCCGGTTCCATCCGCCGGCATGGAGCTCGCCCATCAGCCCGGCGTCGGCGGCGCACTGCCCCTCGGTCGTCCGATGCAGTACGCCGCGCCAACCCGCGAACCGATCCGCCCCCTGACGGGGTGGCGCCAGGTGGGCACGCAGCGCGGCGGCGTACACCCGGTGGTCCGCGACCAGATCGGCGGCAGTCTCGGGGATCACGACGACGCGGCCGCCTTGGCGCGGCTCTTCTCCAGGAACGCGGTGATCAGGGCGCGGTGCTCGGGGGTGTCGAAGGCGGCGTACTCCTCGGTGAGGGCGTACTCCAGCACACCGGTGACCGCCCGCTTGAGGTGGATGTTGAGCGCGCGCTTGGTGGTCTGCACGGCGTGCGGCGGCTGGGCGGCGAGCCGCTCGGCCAGCACGAGCGCCTCACCGAGCACGTCGGCATCGGGCACGACACGGTTGGCCAGCCCGATCTCGACGGCGAGCGCCGCGGGGATCCGGGCGCTGGTCAGCAGATACTCCTTGGCGCGGAGCATGCTCATCATCAGCGGCCAGGTGGGTGCACCGCCGTCGGCGGCGGTGAGCCCGACGCCGACATGCGGGTCGCACAGATAGGCCGACTCCGCGATCAGCACGATGTCGCTGCAGGCGGCGAGGCTGGCGCCGAGGCCGACCGCCGGGCCGTTGACGGCGGCCACGACCGGCAGCGGGAACTCCAGCAGCTCGCGGACCAGGCGTCCGGCGCCGTCGATCTCCTGGCGCCGTGCGGACCTGTCGTCCCACAGCTCGACGAAGTGCTCGAAGTCGCCGCCGGCGCTGAACGCCCGGCCGGCGCCGGTCAGGACCACGGCGCGGGCGTCGCGGTCCTGAGCGAGGTGCTGCCAGACCGAGACCAGGGCGTCGTGGAGGGCCTCATTGGTGGCGTTCATCGCCTCGGGTCGGTTCAAGGTCACGACGCGAACGGCACCTCGTGACTCGATGAGGAGCTCGGGGGCGAAGGGGTTGTCCATCATCTCTCCTCGTAGCCGTCACGGTTGGGTGCGGGGATCCCATTCGAGCGTTAGTTGACGTTAATGTCAAGTGGCTCTAATGTCGTCGATGTGGCTCATGTCACAGGTCGTGCGGGCGAGGACGTGCACAGGGCGCGTCGGTCGACCGGGTCGCCCGCACCTACGTCGAGGAGCAGAGATGACCTCACCATGGCCATGGGCCTTGGATGCCCGCACGGTGGACGGTCTGTTGGCCGAACGGGCGCGAACGACGCCGACGCAGCCCGGACTCATCGACGAGGTCGGCACGACGCTGACCTGGTCGGAGCTGGAGCGAGCGGTCGATGGTGCTGTCGGTTGGCTGAGCGCGCAGGGGATCGAGCCGGGCACCCGGGTGGCCTGGCAGCTCCCGACCCGCATCTCGACCGCCGTCACCATGCTGGCCCTGCGCCGCCTGGGTGCCGTCCAGGCACCGATCATCCATCTCTATCGCGACAAGGAGGTCACCGCGGCGCTGCGTACGTTCGTGGCCGACGTCCTGCTCGTGCCCGGCTTGTGGAACGGGTTCGACTACGCCGAGATGGCCGGTGGGCTCGACCTCGCCGAGGCGCCGCGGGTGATCGAGGTCGGCCACGAGATCCCGGCCGAGGCGGCGGGGCACGATCACCGGGAACCCTCGGACGCCGACTCCGACGAGGTGGCCTGGGTCTACTTCACCTCCGGATCCAGCGGGGCGCCGAAGGGCGCCCGGCACACCGACACCAGCCTGCTGACCACCGGCAGGGCCTTCGGCGGACAGGGCCGGCTGGGGGAGAAGTCCGGCGAGGTCGCCGCGATGGGCTTCCCGATCGCCCACGTCGGCGGGATCGAATATCTCATCGCCGCGCTCGCCGGCGGCTACCCGATGCTCCTGCTTGAGGCCTTCGTCCCGGACCGGGCGATCAAGGCCTTCCGGGAGTACGGAGTCACGACCACGGGCGGCGCGCCGCCGTTCTACCAGGCGCTGGTCGCGGTCGCCCGCAGCATGGCTCCCGAGCCGCTGCTGCCGACCCTGCGTACGCTCAAGGGTGGCGGCGCTCCGTGCTCGCCGGAGCTCTTCGCGGCCGTGCGCGAGACGCTCGGGATCCCGGTCGCGCACGACTACGGGATGACCGAGGTGCCGATGCTCGGCGTTGCCGACCCGCGCGACCCCGACGAGATCCTGGCGGCGACCGACGGCCGGCCGGTGCCGGGCAACGAGGTGCGGATCATGGGCCTCGACGGGGTGCCTTGCCCACCGAAGGTTCCGGGGGAGATCCAGGTCTCCGGTGCCGGCGTGTGTCGGGGCTACACCGACCCGGAGGAGACCACCAAGGCGTTCACCGCGGACGGCTGGTTCCGCACCGGTGACCTCGGGCTGCTCCATCCGACCGGGCACATCGAGGTCACCGGCAGGCTCAAGGAGCTGATCATCCGCAAGGGGGAGAACATCGCGCCGCTCGAGATCGAGTCGGCTCTCGTCACCCACCCCGCGATCGCCGAGGCGGCCGTGGTCGGGCTCCCGGACGAGGACCGTGGCGAGCTGGTCTGCGCCGTGGTCGTGCCCGCGCCAGGCACCGAGCCACCCGCCCTCGCCGACCTGTGCGACTTCCTCCTCGATGCTGGACTCATGCGTCAGAAGCTGCCTGAGCGGCTCGAGGTGGTGACCGAGCTGCCGCGTACCGGTCTGGCCAAGGTGGCCAAGGCGGAGCTGTGTCGCCGCTACGCCACCCTGGTCAGCCCTTGAGCGTGTGCAGGATCGTCTCGGCGATCGCGTCGACGACCTCGCGCTGGTCGATCGGCAGCTTGCGTACGCGGATCTGCGACCAGGAGTGGTCGAGCATCGCCAGGATGCTCAGCCCGAGCGCCTCGGGTGCGCTGGTGGGGGAGGTCTGCCGGCTCCTCAGGCCCACCCCGAGCAGGAAGGCGGCGCGCACCTGGAGGCGCCGGGCAGTCGCACGGAACTCCTCGTCGGTCGGGCCCGACTGGGCCAGGGCGTAGATGAAGGCGCCGTGCACGTCCATGAAGTCGAAGTAGGCCTGCACCCAGTCGCGGATCTCGTCGACCGTGGGCCGCTTCGGCATCTCGTCCCACATGCCGACGACTCTCATGCAGTCCTTGTAGGGCTCCACCCCGAGGATGTCGACGACCTCGTGCTTGTCCTTGAAGTAGGTGTAGAAACCTGCTCGCGAGACCCCGGCCTCGTCGGTGATGTTGTTGATCCGGGTGCCGGCGTACCCGCGGTCGAGGAAGAGCTTGCGGGCCGCGTCGAGGATGGCCTCTCGGGTGCGCAGCGCGCGGGGCCCGAGCTCGGAGGCGTCCTCGGTTCCGGCGACGTGGGTCGGACTGGCTTCCAGCGTCATCGTGCGGCCCCTCGGCGTTCGGCGAGTTCCATCCCGTCATTCTAAACGCAAAACTTGACACTGTTGTCCGGTAGGCCCCGTGACACGCTGTGCTGTTGATCACCAGTGATCGCGGAGCTGGTGACGGAGTTCCATCCGCACGCGACGGATTGGGCCTACCGTCGCAGAAGGTTCACGGCTAGGATCAGATGACAAAACTGTCAGATTGTCCCACTTCTCCGAGGAGAGTCAGTGACCGCTCCCGCACCTGCAGCGCCGCAGCCATATACGCGCCCGAGCCTGAGACTGGCCCCGAGCCCCACCCCCGAGTCACGGCAGTTCTGGACCGGCGGCGAGCGCGGCGAGCTGCTGATCTCACACTGCCGCGCCTGTGGCCACTTCTTCCACCCGCCCGCCCCGACGTGCTGGCGGTGCCGCAGCTTCGACGTCGCCCCCGAGCCGGTCTCCGGACGTGGGGTCGTCGCGGCGTACACGATCAACCGGCAGCCGTGGATCCCCGGCCTGGAGCCGCCGTACGTCGTCGCGATGGTCGAGCTGGTCGAGGACCGTGACGTACGCCTGATGACCAACCTCGTCGACGTCGCGCTCGACGAGGTCGCGATCGGGCTCGAGGTCGAGGTGTTCTTCGAGCAGTGGGGGGAACAGACCGACCACGTGGACAAGCGGGTCTGGATCCCGCTGTTCCGACCGGTGAGCAACGCAGGAGAGGTTGGCGAGGCATGAACCGCGGACCCTTCGATGGAAAGGCCGTCATCACCGGCGCCGGCAAGTCCCAGGTCGGCCGCCGGCTCGGCCGCACCGGCCTGGACCTGACCCTGGAGGCGGTCACCCGGGCGATCGCCGACGCCGGACTCGACATCGACGACGTCGACGGCATCGCCAGCTATCCCGGCCCTGGCGTCCCTGACCCCGGCTTCTCGGGCGCGGGCATCCAGGAGGTACGCAACGCGCTCGGCCTGCGCAGCCGCTGGTACGTCTCCTCGCTGGAGACCGCCGGTCAGATCGGCCCGGCGATCGAGGCCTGCATGGCCGTCACCCTCGGCCTGGCCGATCACGTCGTGGTCTTCCGCTCGGTGTGGGAGTCGACGGCACAGGCGCAGGCCGGCGGGCGGGGCTCGGTGCTCTTCAGCGGCGGCGACCTGCCTCCTCACCTGGAGTGGAGCGCCCCGTTCGGGGCCCTCTCGGCAGCCAACTGGCTCTCGATGCCGACCCAGCGCTACATGCACGAGTTCGGCCTGACCCGCGAGCAGCTCGGTGCCATCGCGGTCAACGCCCGCCGCAACGCGGGGCTGAACCCCGACGGGATCTACCGAGACCCGATGACGCTGGCCGACTACCTCGACGCCCGGATGATCTCCGAGCCCCTGTGCCTCTACGACTGCGACGTACCTTGCGACGGCGCCACCGCGGTGGTGATCTCCCGCCGGGACGCGGCCGCCGGTCTGCCGCGCCACCCGCTCACCGTCGAGTCGGTGGGCCCGGCGATGTACGAGCGGGCGACCTGGGACCAGCGCACGGATCTGACCACGATGGCCGCCCACGACTCCGGCGCCGAGCTGTGGAAGAACACCTCGCTGACGCCGGCCGATGTCGACGTCGCCCAGCTCTACGACGGGTTCAGCTTCCTGACGGTGATGTGGTTGGAGGCTCTCGGCTTCGCCGAGCACGGCCAGGTCGGCAAGCTCATCGAGGGCGGGGAGCGGATCGCGCTCGAGGGCGAGTTGCCGTTGAACACCAGCGGCGGCCAGCTCTCCGGCGGCCGGCTGCACGGCATGGGCTTCCTGCACGAGGCCTGCGTCCAGCTCTGGGGCGAGGGCGGCGAGCGCCAGGTCGGCAACGACCCCGACGTCGCGGTCGTCGGTGTCGGCGGCGGTCCGGTCGCCGGGTCGATGCTGCTCAGCACCCGCTGATCCAGAAGGGACGAGCAGTCGGATGGACCTGCGAGTGGGAATCGTCGGGATCGGCTGGGGCGCGCACGTCCAGGTGCCCGGTTTCCGGGCCGCGGACGGGTTCGACCCGGTCGCGCTCTGTGCCCGTACGCCCGAACGGCTCGCCAAGGTCTCGGCGCGGGTGGGCATCGAGGACACCTCGACGAGCTGGCGCGAGTTCGTACGCCGTGACGACCTCGATGTGATCTCGGTGGCCGCCCCGACGGCGCTGCACGCCGAGATCACCCTCGCGGCTCTCGAAGCGGGCAAGGCGGTGCTGTGCGAGAAGCCGCTCACCGACGACCTCGACCAGGCCCGGACGCTCGTGAAGGCCGCGACCGAGGCGGGCCGGCCGACCGCCTGCTGCTTCGAGAACCGCTGGAACCCGGACTGGCTCGCGGTCGCCGAGCAGGTCGGCGGCGGCTTCCTCGGGAAGCCGTACCTGGCCCGGGTCAGCCGCGCCGCGTCGTACTGGCATCCGAGCAGGCCTCCGCAGGCGGCCTGGATGTACGACCGCGAGCAGGGTGGCGGCTACCTGGCGGGCATGCTCGTGCACGACCTCGACTTCGTCCCTCACCTCTTGGGACGTCCGGTCGAGGTCTGCGCCGACGTACGCACGAGCGAGCCCGAGCGACGGCTGCCCGACGGCAGCATCCTCGCGGTCACCGCGGACGACACCGCCGCCGTCCTGCTGCGGTTCGAGTCCGGGGCGCTCGGCGTGCTGAGCGTGTCGGTCATGGGCGCGCACGCCGACCACTACCGCCTCGAGCTCCTCGGTGCCGAAGGCACCATCATCGGCGACGGCACGCTCCGCTCGACGGCGTACGCGGCGGGCCGCCCGAGCGACGAGGCCCTCGCGCCACTCGTGCCGGCGGAGCGTGAGCCGGCCCATCCCGAGCAGCTCCCCGAGGGGCTCGCCGGTCACGCGAGCCGGGCGATGGCGTTGATGCTGGAAGACTGGCTCCCGGCCTTCCACGGTGGAGCGACCAGGGCGCCGAGCTTCGAGGACGGCCTGCTCAGCCTGGCGATCGTGGACGCCGCTCGCCGCTCCTCCGATGATGGCGGCTGGGTCCGGGTGGAAGCGTGAACAGAGCGCTACTGGCCGCGGGTCGCCGGTTGGTAGCCGACCCTCTGGTAGAGGCCCTCCTGCGCGATGGACGCCACGACTGCGCCGCTCTGGTCGAAGATCGAGCCGGTGTAGAGGCCGCGGCCGTCGGCGACGGTCTGCGGCGTGTAGTGGGACAGCAGCCACTCGTCCACTCGTGTCGGGTGGTGGAACCAGACGGCATGGTCGAGACTGGCGGCGCCGTCCCAGCCCGGCGTCTCGAAGTGGTCGACGGCCCCGCTGACGTCGGACAGATAGGTGAGGGCGCACGCGTTGAGCAGGGGCGAGTCGCCGAGCCCGTCGCGGCTGCGAGCCCAGAACGTGCTCGGCCAGGCGCTGTTGCGCCGCCCGGGTGGAGCGGGCGGGATGGCGCCGACCAGGGAGAACATCCGGGGGATCTCCCAGACCGGGCACTCCTCCGGTGCTGGCACCTGCGGCATCTCGTGCGCCTGCCGGTTGAGGTCGGGGCCGCCGCCGGTGAACGAGGCCGCCATCGAGAAGATCACCTTCCCGTTCTGCCGAGCCACGACCCGGCGGGCGGAGAAGGACCGGCCGTCACGGTCACGGTCGACGACGAAGATCGTCGGGATCGAGGCATCGCCGGGCCGCAGGAAGTAGCCGTGCAGCGAGTGCGGCCGGCGTTCCTCGGTCACGGTGCGACCGGCCGCCATCAGCGCCTGCGCGGCGACCTGCCCCCCGTAGAGATGCCACTGATCCTCGAAGACCAGGTTGGCCCGGAAGATGTCCGGCTCGATCTGCTCCAGCTCCAGCAGCGTGGCCAGGTCAGCGTCAGGGAACGTCGAGGATTCTTGAAGTCCACGGGGCACGGTCATGAGGATACGGTATGTCAGATTTGCGCGGTGTGTGTCATTGGCCACTATGTGATTCAGGCCCGAATCGACGCCAGTCACCGTCCCACAACCTGACCATTCATGTCAGACAGGGTTGTCAAGAAGAGCGAGGAGCAAACGATGGACAATGCAAACACGGCACCGCGCCCCGAGATAGAGGAGGCCTTCCGGAACTACTTCGTCACCGGCCCGGTGCATGAGGACTGGGCTGCCTGGTCGCGGCTGTTCACCGACGACGCGACGTACAACGACCACTTCTGGGGCACGTTCCGGGGACCCGCGGAGATCCAGCGGTTCCTCGAGGGGACCATGTCGTTCGCGGCGCACGTCTACTCCCCGCTGATGTGGTACGCCATCGACGGAACCCGGGTCGTCTACCAGGTGGTCAACCGCGCCGACAACCCGGCCGGCGGCGCGCCGATCGACTTCCCCTCCCTGCAGATCATCGAGTACGCCGGTGGTGGCCGCTGGGCCGCCGAGTCGGACTGGTGGACGGTGCAGGAGATGAAGCTGTTCAACCAGCGCCACCGCGCCGCCCTGGCAGAAGCGGGAGGCCAGGTGGCTGACCCGCTGTCTCGCGCCGACTGGGGAGACTGGGTCGACTGGGCCAGGCCGGCCGAGGGCCACGTGGCGAGGCCGTCGTGGCTCGGACGGGACGTGCGGCCGATCGGAAGCATGGCGGACATGGACTTCGGCGTCCGTCACGAGAGGCCGGATCGGGCTCCGCGCGGTTGACGGCCGGCGGCCGCGAAACTGACGATTACGCCAGATTCTCTGGCTATCGACGCCCGCGGGTACGCGGCTCAGGTGTTGCGTACGGCCTTCCCTCGGTAGCCGAAGAAGCGCTCGAAGTTCTCGTCGTTGATCGGCTGACGGGCGTTGCGGGCGGCCGCTTCCTCCAGCTCGCCGAGGCGGGCCCGGGCAACCGCCAATTCGCTCGATCCCTCGTCAGCAAGGCCTTTCACCAGGTCTCGCTGGGCCCTCACGGCCTCTTGAAGACGTACGCCGGCCTCCCCGTAGGTGAGCAGGTCATGGTCGTCCTCGTCTTCTCGGGTCAGCAGCTCGTCCGGGTCGGGCAGGGTCATCTCGATCGCCTCTGTATCTAGTGGTGACGCAACTGTCAAATAGGGTATACGCTCGATCGCATCTGCACGACGGGGAGCGAGAGGAAGTAGCAAAGATGCCACTGCAGGACCACCACCAGATCGTCTCGGTCGACGACCACCTGATCGAGCACCCACGGGTGTGGCAGGACCGGCTCCCGGAGAAGTTCAGGGAGAAGGGGCCGCGGATCATCGAGACCGACGGCAAGCACCTGTGGCACTACGACGGGATCGTCTCGCCGACCATCGGCCTCAACGCCGTCGCGGGCAAGCCTCCCGAGGAGTGGGGGATGGACCCGGTGCGCTATGAGGACATGATCCCTGGCTGCTACGACCCGGCTGCCCGGGTCAAGGACATGGACACCGACGGCGTCCAGTCCGCGCTCTGCTTCCCGTCGTTCCCCGGCTTCGGTGGTGGCACGTTCTTCCGTGCCCCCGACAAGGAGCTGGCGCTCCTGTGCGTCCAGGCGTGGAACGACTTCCACATCGACGAGTGGTGCGCGACCGCGCCGGACCGTTACATCCCGCTGGCGATCCTGCCGCTGTGGGACATCGAGCTGATGAAGGCCGAGGTCGCCAGGGTTGCGGCGAAGGGGGCGCGAACGGTCTCGTTCCCGGACAGCCCCGTGCCGCTCGGCCTGCCGAGCTTCCACAGCCGCGAATGGGACGAGTTCTTCTCGCTGTGTGAGGAGACCGACATGGTCCTCTCGATGCACTTCGGCTCCAGCGCGTACGTCCCGGGCTTCTCGTTCTCGGGAATGCAAGCGACCGCCGACGGCCTGCAGCGGATGCCTGACGCCCCGTTCGCCGTCGCGATCACGCTGTTCTCGTCCAACCTGATGTGGAGCACCACCGATCTGCTCTTCTCCGGGGCGCTGCAGCGTCACCCGAACCTGAAGTTCTCCCTCGCCGAGGGCGGCATCGGCTGGATCCCCTACATCCTGGAGCGCTGCGACTTCGTCTGGGAGCGGCACCGCTACTACCAGCCGATCGACTTCGACGCCCGCCCCTCGGACCTGTTCCAGAAGCACATCTGGGGCTGCTTCATCGACGACGACTTCGGGGTCAAGAACCGCAACGTCATCGGCGTGGACAAGATGATGCTGGAGATCGACTTCCCGCACTCCGACTCCAACTGGCCCAACAGTCGCAAGCGGGCCGCCGAGGTGCTGGCCGACGTGCCCGACGCCGAGGTCACCAAGATCACCGAGACCAACGCTCGGGAGCTGTTCCGGTTCCCGCGGACCAGCTGAACTGCATGCGCACGGAGGGCGTCGCCGACATCGGCGGCGCCCTCCGTGCGTCTTTCCATGGTCGATTCGCGCGCAAAGGGCGGCGCTCGGAGTAGTATCTTGACGAAAGTGTCAACTACTTCCGTCCGAATCGAGGAGCCATGAGCGATCGATCGCAGCCACCGCCCACAACGACCGGCGTGCACGCAGTCCTGCATTGCAACGTCAACACCCGTGACGCTGCCGGGTCCGCGGCCTTCTACGAGCGCTTCGGGTTCACGCTGCGGATGCGCTCGACCAGCGACGACACCGACGGGAGCGCGCTCGGCATCCCGGGACGGACCGTCTCCGACACCTGGTTCGAGTACGACGCCCGCGGCCCGCGCGCGGCGCCGGCCGTGGAGCTCGTCGAATGGCAGGAGCCCGCGACCGCACCGCGTCCCGCGCTGTCCGACGGCCATGCGGCGGGCTTCGCCGGCCTCGGCATCCGGGTCGCAGACGTGGCTGACCTTCCGGCCGGGGTGGACGCCGACCCGATCGAGGTCTATGTCCGCGGACGGTCGCGCAAGGGCGTACTGACCCAAGGTCCTGACGGGGTTCCGGTCGAGATCGTCGAGATCGACCCGGGTGCGGAGCCGCGCGAGGGACGGGATGGCGGCAGGCTCTCTCATGCTCGCCTCGTCAGCACCGACCTGGACCGGACGATCGCCTGGTTCGCGGAGCTCGGCTGGCGGGTGGTCGGTGACGTACGTCCTGACGGGGTCTCGCTCGGCGTGGCCGAGGATCCGACGTTCTCCCTCGAGTTCGATCTCGACGCCGACGCGGTTCCGCACGGCATGCGTGCGAACTCCGAGGGTCTGTATCGAATCGCCCTGGCCGTCGAGGACGTGTCCGGCGCGGTCGAGCGCTTGCGCGGGCTCGGGTGGAGCGTCGCCGAACCGGAGTTCATCCCCATGGTCGACACCCCGACCGGCGGCTTCACGGTGGTCGTGCTGACTGACCCCGACGGCGTGGTCGCCGAGCTGGTGACCCGCCCCAGGTCTGAGGTGCGCCGTCCCGCCGATCCGGCTTGACAACCTTGTTGACGAAAGTGTCAACTGCTGCTCTACTTGGTTGTCAGGACGATCCCGATTCCGTCACCGTCACGGGTCCGCGCCCGGGAAGGAAATGCCCCATGAGTCAGGTGCCCATCGCAGAGGACCTGTTCACCTGGCCGACCGACCAGCCCGCTCTGATCGCCGGCCGCTCCTCCGACGGGAAGCTCGTCTTCCCCTACCGCAGCCACCGCCTGGTCGGGGGCGTGCGCGAGGAGCTGGAGAAGGTCGAGCTGCCTCGTAGCGGCACGCTGTGGGCCTTCACCACCCAGCGGTTCCGGCCGCCGGCCCCGCCGTATGCAGGTGATGACGACCCCCAGAGCTTCGAGCCGTTCTCGGTCGGATACGTCGAGCTGCCCGGTGCGCTGCGCATCGAGGCCCGGCTCACCGAGCCCGACCCTTCGATGCTGTCGATCGGGCAGCCGATGGAGCTTCGGATCGTGCCCTTCGGCACCGACGCCGCGGGCAACCAGACGATGATCTACGCGTTCGCGCCGGTGGCCGACGCGGGAACGGGAGCAACCGATGACTGAGCCCGAGGTCGCCATCATCGGCGTGGGGCTGCACCCCTTCGGCCGCTACGACGGCAAGTCCGCCCTGGAGATGGGCGAGGACGCCGTGATCGACGCTCTCGCCGACGCCGGCGTCGGCTGGAGCGACGTACAGGCACTGTGGGCCTCGAGCATGGAGGTCAAGAACCCGGAGGCGATCACCGGCCTGCTCGGGATGACCGGCATCCCCGCTCGGGCGACGTTCACCGGCTGCGCCTCGGGCGCGACCGTGCTGGCCCAGGCGGCGAACGCGATCCGGCTCGGCGACCACGAGCTCACCGTGGCCGTCGGCCTCGACAAGCACCCGCGCGGCGCCTTCTCAGATCACCCCTCGGTCTCCGGCCTGCCCAACTGGTACGGCGAGGCCGGGCTCTTCCTGACCACGCACTTCTTCGGTCTGAAGATCAACCGCTACATGCACGACCACCAGATCAGCCACGAGACCCTGGCCAAGGTGGCGGCGAAGGCCTTCCGCAACGGCGAGCGCACCGCGCACGCCTGGCGGCGTAAACCGATCGCGGAGGAGGAGATCCTCGCCTCGCCGGTGCTCAACTGGCCGCTGCGGCAATACATGTACTGCGGCCCCGACGAGGGCGCGGCGGCCGTGGTGCTCTGCCGCGCCGACATCGCCCACAAGTACACCGACACTCCGATCTACCTGCGCGCCAGCACCCTGTTCTCCCGCCGGGAGGGCGCCTTCGAGCTGCTCAGCCCGTCGCTGCCGCTGGAGTCGGTCCCGAGCCCGACGGTGTACGCCTCGAACGCGGCCTATGAGCAGGCGGGCATCGGCCCCGAGGACGTCGACGTGATCCAGCTGCAGGACACCGACGCGGGCTCGGAGATCATCCACCTGGCCGAGAACGGCTTCTGTGCCGACGGTGAGCAGGAGCAGCTCATCGCTGAAGGTGCCACCGAGATCGGCGGCCGACTCCCGGTCAATACCGACGGCGGCCTGCTCGCCAACGGCGAGCCGGTCGGTGCCTCCGGGCTGCGGCAGATCTACGAGCTGGCCAACCAGCTGCGTGGCCGTGCTGGGGGCCGCCAGGTCGCGGGCGCCAAGGTCGGCTACGCCCAGCTGTACGGCGCCCCCGGCACGGCCGCGGTCACGATCCTGTCGACCTGAGGATCGCGCCGCCGGCCGTACCAGCCTCTAGTCGACCTCGATCGGCGTGGTCAGGCCGGCCGGGATGACCGGCAGCTTGACCGAGCTCGGGTAGGACGGTCCGTGCATGATGGTCACCTTCGCCGGATGCGTGTTCGGCATGAGCCGGGGCGCGTTCGAGGAGCGGATGGTGAAGGCGATCCGGTGCCCCTTCTTGAACAGGTACGACGTCGGGTAGCCCTCGATGTCGTACCTGACCACCGCTCCCTTCGGGATCGGCGTCAGCTTCTGGTAGCCGGTGAAGGAGCTGCGGAACTGGCCACGGAGGTTTCCCGAGGTGACGAACTTCCAGAAGCCCGGCTGGGCCTCTTTCGCAGGGCTGCTCGGGAAGACATCTGCGATCCGGAACACGAAGTCGGTGTCGGGCGAGCTGGTCTTGGCGAAGAGGCTCGCCGAGATCGGCCCCGTGACCTCGACGTCGCGCGTCAGCGGTGGTGTCAGGTAGCTCACCGTGTCGCTGCCGAGTCCGAGTCGCTGATCGCCGTTGGTGAGATTGTTGAAGACCGCGTTGTCGTTCGTCGCGTTGTTGGGGTCGACCGGGTTCACCAGGTTGTCGGTGAGCTCGGTCGGTCCGGTGGCGAACTGCTTGAGGCCGTCGGCGAGCGTGTAGAGGTAGGTGTCCGAACCGTCTTCGGTCGGTGCCTTGCCGACACTCACGGCGCCGCTCCGGCGCGAGATCCCTGCGTCGCCGTCGAGGTAGTAGTTCGTGTAGTCGGTGCCTGGGATCGGATAGGTCGGTGCGCTCTGCCAGGTCCAGGCCCCGTTGAGGTAGTACTCGAAGCGTCCGCTCCTGACGCGCTCGACGATGCCGTTCTGCTTGCCCTTGAGGAAATGGTCGAACCACTCGATGGCCTGCTTGTGCTGGTCGAAGCCGTCGCCGCCCGCCGGGTCGGGGACCAAGAAGGAGCCTCCGGGCGCCTCGTGGGAGTTCAGCCCCATCGCCAGCATCTTCTGCTGGGAGCCGACGGTGCCGTACAGGTTGGGAATCGCACGGTTGAAGATGTCGTCCCAGCCGCTCCAGGCCCACACGGGGATGGTGACCTTGTCGACCTTCGCCAGGGGACCGCCCCGCCAGAAGGAGTCCCTGGTCCGGTGCTGGTACCAGCCCTGCGTCAGCGGGCAGAAGGGCTTGAGGTTGTTTCCTTTGCGGACCTTCTTCGCATTCGCCTCGAGCAGGTACTTGACCTCGTCGACGGAGACCGCTGGACGCGAGTTGTTGAGCACGGGCACCGGGAGCCCGTTGAGCAGGTTCGTCGCCGCACCCGGGATGCCGCAGGCGAACGCTGCGATCTGGAGGCTCACCATGCCACCGGGCATCAAGGTGTCATAGCTGTCCGCTCCGGATGCCGTCACGATCATCGTCGTCAGGTGTGGTGGCCTCAGCTGGGACGTGAAGATCTGGCTCATCCCGTTGCCCGACTCGCCGACGGTGCCGACCTTTCCGGTCGACCACGGCTGCGTGCCGAGCCACTCGATCGCGTCGTAGTTCTCCCGCTGCCACTTCGGGTCGGCCAGGTTCCACGGGCCTCCCTCGCTCGTGCCACTGCCTGAGACACGCACGGTGGCGGCGACATAGCCGGCTCTCACGAAGTCGGACATCTGACCGTTGGGAAGCGAGAGTCCCTCGGTGTCCACGTCGGTGATGTAGCAGAGGCATGCCACCACCGGGAACCTCCCGGGTGCGGCTCTGCCGTCGATCGCGGGCAGCTCGAGCTCGATGGTGACCCTGTTGCCGTAGCGGGTCGTGACGTGTTCGGTCCTCGTGATCGAGGAGGTGTAACCACCGTCGGTGGGTGTGGGCGATGCAGCACTCGTCGGGGGCGTCGCCAGGGCCGACAGCGCAAGACTGGTCACGGCCACTGCGACGGCGAAGAGGCGTCGACTGTTCATGTTGGTTCTCCAGGTCCGGTCCGGATGGGAACGCCGCGGACCTCACCGGTGGAGTTCAACGGCAGCACGGAGGCCGGCGGAGCTCGGACCGGCGGTGGCGGTCGGCCTTGTCATTGAACTCCGTAGTTGACGAAAAAGTCAACAATGTCGCCCGGCATGTCCAGATGTCGCTCGGGGAACGGGGTCTGAAGCCAGTTGACACTTGTGTCAACTGCACCTAGCCTCAGTCGTACCGGTGTTGACCTCGAAAGGATCGCCATGTCGCAACCCGTTCCCGTCGCGCCCGGCCAGGACGCCGACCAGTTCAAGGACGCGCCGATCTTCGACGCCGACTCGCACATGTACGAGACGCCCGACGCGCTGACCAGGTATCTGCCCGAGAAATACGCCTCGGCCGTCCAGTTCGTGCAGGTCGGCCGGCAGACCCGGATCTCGATCCTCGGTCAGATTCGCGACTACATCCCCAACCCGACCTTCGACCGGGTCGCGGCACCTGGTGCGTGGGAGAAGTTCTTCGCCGCGGAGAACCGCGAGGGCAAGACGCTCACGCAGATGGCCCGCGAGCAGATCATCGAGTCCGCGCCCTCCTTCCGGGCGCCTGCCCCGCGAATCGACGCGCTCGACCGGCAGGGGGTCGACCAGGCGATGGTCTACCCGACCCTGGCCAACCTCGTCGAGCACTCCGCGGCCGATGACCCCGAGCTGTGCGCGGCGATGATCCACGCCCTCAACCAGTGGATGCTGCAGACGTGGGGATTCACCCAGGAGGACCGGCTGTTCATGACGCCGGTGATCAACCTCGGCATCCTCTCCGAGGCGATGAAGGAGCTTGAGTACGTCCTGGCCAACGGCGCCAAGGTCATCTTGATCAAGCCGGCGCCGGTGCGGGACTGGAAGGGCTGGCGCTCGCCCGCGCTCCCGGAGTTCGACCCGTTCTGGCGCGCCGTCGAGGCCGCCGGGCTGCCGGTCGTACTGCACGCCAGCCAGCCGCCGCTGGACTCCTACATCAACATGTGGGAGCCGCCGGAGAGCAAGGTCTTCACCGAGATGAGCTCGTTCAGGTGGATCGCCCTGGGCCACCGCGAGATCACCGACATGATCACCAGCCTGATCTGCCACGGCACCCTGACCCGGTTCCCGAAGCTGCGCATCGCCAGCGTGGAGAACGGCAGCGCCTGGCTGCACCCGCTCTTCCATGACTACGAGGACTTCTACAAGAAGATGCCGCAGGCGTTCCCCGAGCATCCCGTCGACGTCTTCCGCCGCAACATCTGGATCAGCCCGTTCTGGGAGGGCTCGGTCGCCGACGTCGTCGAGACGGTCGGCTGGGACCGCGTGATGTTCGGCTCCGACTTCCCGCACCCCGAGGGCCTGACCGAGCCGAAGGGCTTCTGGAAGTACGCCGAGGGCATGGACGTCAAGCGCACCTACGACTTCATGGGTGACAACGCCCGCCGCTTCCTCGGGCTGGAAGTCCGCAACCCCGACGCGGTGTGAGCAAAGGCGGGAGGAGGCCAGTCTCCTCCCGCCTTTGACCCGGCTCAGAGGATCGCGCCGCTGACCTTCATCTCGATGATCTCCTCCATCGACAGGCCGATCTCGCCGAGCACCTCGTCGGTGTGCTCGCCGTGCTCGGGGGAGCGGCGGGTCTCGCCCGGCGCGTTGTCGAACTGCACCGGCGATGAGACCAGCTTGAACGGCGTGCCGTTGTGGTCCTCCAGGTCGGCGATGTAGCCGTTCGCGACGATCTGCGGGTCCTCGACCACCTCGATCGGGTGCTGGACCTTGGCCCAGGCGCCGTTGAGCTTCTCCAGGATCGGCTCCCATTCGGCGTACGTCTTCTTCCCGAACGCCGCCGAGAGCTCGGCGATTGCCTCCACGTGGTTCTTCCCGCGCTTGGCATGGGTGTCGAACCGCTCGTCGGTGATCAGCTCAGGCACCCCGAGGGCGGTGGTCAGCTCGGGCCAGAACCGGTCGGACTCCAGCATCACCAGGGTGACGTAGCGGTCGTCGGCGGTGCGGTAGGAGTTGACCAGGGGGTTGGGGGCGCGGTCGGGGGTGTGCTTGGGGTAGACCTTCTGGTTGAAGGCGTGTGCCCCGGCGATCGTGCCGCCCATCGCCCAGGCGCCGGTCGCGAGCAGCGAGCCGTCGACCTCGATGGCCTCCCCGGTGCGCTCGCGGTGGAAGAGCGCGGTGCTGACGGCGCCGGCGAGCGCGAGGCCGCCGAGCACGTCGCCGAACGCCGGGCCGGGCATGGTCACAGGGAAGCCGAGGCTGTCGGGGCTGACGTTGGAGGCGATGCCGGTGCGCGCCCAGAAGGAGGTCAGGTCGTAGCCGCCGCGCTCCGCCTCGGGGCCCTGCTGGCCTGCCGCCGAGCCGCGGGCGTAGATGATGTTGGGGTTGACCGCGCGCACGTCGTCGACGTCGATGCGCAGCTTCTTGCGCCCCGAGGGGCGGAAATTGGTGAGGAAGACATCGGCGGTGGCGACGAGCTTCATGAGCAGCTCGTGGCCCTCCTCGGTCTTCAGGTCCAGCGCCACGCTGCGCTTGCCGCGGTTGGGCAGCTCGAACATGTGCGAGACGCCGCCGGCCGGGACCAGGCCCGAGGTCACCAGGCCGCGCTGGGGGTCGCCGACCTCCGGGTGCTCGATCTTCAGTACGTCCGCACCCCACTCGGTCATCAGGGCTCCGGCCACCGGCACATACGTCCATGCCGCGACCTCGACAACCCGGATTCCGTTCATTACACCGACCACGATGCTTACCTCTCAACGTCTTGGAAGGCGCGTACCGCACCTCGATTTCTGACTGAGTGTACATATAGATGTTGGGATAGTGTGGCCGTGATCACAACTTTTACGACTGAATGTATCGGAAGATCGTGGTGGTTCCGCGCTGTTGCGTGGATTATCTGACAGTCAGTACAAGTACGATAGGCGGAGGACTCATGACAGAACCACAGGGGCGGATGCTCCCCGAGGTCACGCCCGACTCGCGAGAGTTCTGGACCGGAGGGCTCGAGAACGAGCTTCGCATCAACCGCTGCCAGGAGTGCCGCCAGTGGATCCACCCACCGGTCGGTGCCTGCTGGAAGTGCCGCAGCCGCGATGTGTCCCCCGAGGTCGCCTCCGGGCGCGCTCGGGTGGCGGCGTACTCCATCAACCACCACCCGTGGTTCCCGGCCTTCCCGCCGCCCTACGCCGTGGCGATGGTCGAGCTCGAGGAGCAGGAGGGCCTGCGGCTGACCACCTGCCTGGTCGACGTCGACGTCGATGCGGTCGAGGTCGGCATGCCGGTCGAGGTCGTGTTCGACCAGCAGGGTGACGTCGCCCTCCCGATGTTCCGGCCGGTGACGGCATGAGTTTCGTGGAGAACCGCGCGGTCATCACCGGCGTCGGACAGTCTCAGATCGGCCGCCGGATCGGTCGTACCGGCATCGACCTCGCCCTGGAGGCGGCCGAGCGAGCCGTCGCCCACGCCGGACTCACCTTCGACGACATCGACGGTGTGGCCAGCTACCCAGGCCCGGTCGCCGCCGAGGGCGGCTTCGTCGGCGCGATCACCCATGACGTACGCGACGCCTTCGGGCTCCGCACACGGTGGCACGTCAGCGGAGTGGAGACCTCCGGGCAGATCGGCACCCTGCTCGATGCGGCCGCGGCGGTCGCCTCGGGGCGGGCCACCCACGTGCTCTGCTTCCGCTCGGTCTGGGAGGCGACCGCGCAGGCCGGCGGCCGGGCCGCGGCACTGACCACCAAGTCGGTGCGCGCCGGGGGCCACTCGGAGTTCCGGGTTCCGTTCGGCGCGGCATCACCGGCGAACTGGATCGGGATGTACGCCCAGCGCTACATGCACGAGTTCGGCCTCACCCGCGAGCAGATCGGCAAGCTCGTCATCAACTCGCGTGCCAACGCCGGGCTCAACCCCGACGCCATCTACCGCACGCCGATGACGATGGAGGACTATCTGGGCGCCCGGATGGTGTCGTGGCCCTTCGGGCTCTACGACTGCGACATCCCGGCTGACGGCGCGACAGCGGTCATCGTGTCGCGGCGCGAGGCGTCCGCGGGGCTCGCCAACCCGGCCATCTCCATCGCGGCGGCCGGTGCGGCGCTCTACGAGCGGCACAGCTGGGACCAGCGTGCGGACCTGACCACGATGGCCGCCCACGACGCCGCCGCTTCGATGTGGGAGACCACCGGGCTCACCCCTGCTGACGTCGACTTCGCGACCCTGTATGACGGCTTCAGCTACCTGTGCACCCAGTGGATCGAGGCGTTCGGCTTCACCGAGCACGGCAAGGTCGGGCCGTTCCTGGACGACGAGGAGAACTACCGCCTCGACGGCCGGCTACCGATCAACCCGCACGGTGGGCAGCTCTCCGCGGGGCGGCTCCACGGCTATGGGTTCGTCCACGAGGCCTGTGCCCAGCTCTGGCGACAGGCGGGGGAGCGGCAGATCGCCAAGGACGTCTCGCTCGCCGCCGTCGGGGTCGGGGGTGGTCCCGAGGCCGGCTGCATGCTGCTCCAGCTGGCCTGAGAGGAGCGGGCAGCGTCGGGTCGGTCCTGTGCGCGGGCCGACCCCGACGTGCTCATCCGGGGCGCACGGTGATGACGGTCTTGCCGACGGCCCGGCGGCCGGCGACGTACGCCAGGGCCTCGCCCGTCCGGTCGAGAGGGAAGGTCGCGCCGACCAGGGCGTGGAACCGTCCGGCGGCCCACAGGTCGGTCAGCTCGGCCCGGTCGCGGGCCGATGCCTCGGGGGCGTGCTGGGGGAACGTACGCACCTCCAAGCCCCTGATGCTCACACCCTTGAGCAGCACCAGGTTGAGCGGGATCCGTGGGATGTCCCCGCTCGCGAAGCCGAGCGTGACGAACCGGCCGCCCCATCGCATCTCGCGCAGCGCCTCCTCGGCGAGGCTGCCGCCGACGGGGTCGAGCACCACGTCGATCCTTCCCTTGCCGATCGCGCCGTGCAGCCCCTGCCGCAGCCCGTCCGCGGTGTAGTCGACGAGATGCTCGGCCCCGCGGGAGCGCGCGGCCGCGAGCTTCTCCGGCGAGGAGGCGGCGGCAACCACGGTGGCGCCCAGGACCGAGGCCAGCTCGACCGCGGCGAGCCCCAGTCCGCCGCCCGCGCCGAGCACGAGCGCCGTCTCCCCGGCAGCGACCTGCGCCACCGACCGCAGCGCGTGGTACGCCGTCAGGTGGCAGACCCAGGTCGCGGCCGCCTCCGCGAAACCGACCGAGGTCGGCACCCGCACCGCCGCGGCCGCAGGGGCGACGACGTACTCGGCGAAGGTGCCGGGGGCTAGGAACGCCACCCGGTCGCCGACCTCCCATCCCGTCACCCCGGCGCCGACCTCGGCGACGACGCCGGCGCACTCGTGACCCGGGGTGAAGGGGAGCGGCGTCTCGGTCTGGTAGCGGCCCTCGATCATGAGCGTGTCGGGGAAGTTCACCGCCGCCGCATGCACCGCGACCAGCAGTTCGCCGGGACCCGCCGCGGGTCGAGGGACGGTGTCCAGCTGCACCGCGTCGGGCGAACCGAGCCGGTGGATGCGAGCGGCGAGCATGGTCGCCGCCGTCGGGGGACTGGCCGGGCTGGGTGGCACGGAGGCTCCTTCGTCTCGTCTCGCGGTCTGAGTAATTGTATTCTGCCAGGAGGGTAACTATCTTTCCAGGCATGGACATCGAATCACTCAGCAGGTGGATGGATGCCGAGGGCCTGCCCGGCGCCGGCGAGCTGGCGGAGGTCTCGCCCCTCTCGGGCGGCTCCCAGAACGAGCTGTACGCAGTCACCCGAGGCGGCGCGAAGATGGCGCTGCGTCGCCCGTCGGGCCACAAGGTCGAGACCGGGACGAAGGTCCTCCTACGTGAGGCCCGCCTGCTCCAGGCGCTCAGCGGCACCGACGTCCCGCACGCCACCTTCCGCGGCGTCAGCTCCGACCTGGACGTCATCGGCGCGCCGTTCTACCTGATGGACCTGGTCGACGGGTGGAGCCCGATGGGCGGCGGCTGGGCCGCACCCTTCGACACCGACCTGGCGGCACGAGGCGAGCTTGCGATCCAGCTCGCCGACGGCGCCGCCAAGATGGCCAGGGTCGACTGGAAGGCCCAGGGGCTGGAGGGCTTCGGCAAGCCCGACGGCTTCCTGGAGCGGCAGGTCGACCGCTGGCTCTCACACCTGTCGGCGTACAAGTTCCGCGATCTGCCCGGACTGGACGAGGCCGCCGCCTGGCTGCGCGACCACACCCCGAGGACCTTCGAACCGGGCATCATGCACGGTGACTACCAGTTCGCCAACGTGATGTACCGCCACGGTGCCCCGGCCGAGCTGGCGGCGATCATCGACTGGGAGATGGCGACGATCGGCGACCCGCTGCTCGACCTGGGCTGGGTCCTGGTCGGCTGGCCGCCCGAGGGCGACGCGATGAAGTACGCCCGCTACCTCGACTACAGCGGCATGCCGTCTCGCGACGACATGCTCGAGCACTACGCGCGGGTCAGCGGACGCGACGTCTCGCAGATCGACTACTACGTCATCCTGGCCCGCTTCAAGCTCGCGATCGTCCTGGAGGCGAGCGTCGCGCGCCACGTCAACGGCGAGGCCGACGAGCGGGTCGCCCGCTTCGGCGACATCGTCCTGGAGCTCATGGAGTTCGCCGCCTCCCTTTCCCGCACCACCACCCTTCGCTGAAAGCAGGAGTACGTCATGACCTGGGACTTCGAGACCGATCCCGACTTCCAGAAGAAGCTGGACTGGGTCGCCGAGTTCGTGCGCGAGGAGGTCGAGCCGCTCGACCTGGTCTGGCCGCACGACAACTACAAGCCGCTCGACGACGAGCACCGCCGCGTCGTCGACCCGCTCAAACAGCAGGTCCGCGACCAGGGCCTGTGGGCCTGCCACCTCGAGCCCGAGCTCGGCGGGCAGGGCTACGGCCAGCTCAGGCTCGCGCTGCTCAACGAGATCCTCGGCCGCTCGACCTGGGCTCCGGTCGTCTTCGGCACTCAGGCCCCGGACACCGGCAACGCCGAGATCATCGCCCACTTCGGCACGCCCGAGCAGAAGGCGACGTACCTGCAGCCGCTGCTGGACGGCGAGATCTTCTCCTGCTACTCGATGACCGAGCCTCAGGGCGGCGCCGACGTCTCAGGATTCGAGACCACCGCCGTCCGCGACGGGGACGAGTGGGTGATCAACGGCTGGAAGTTCTTCTCCTCCAACGCGCGCTACGCGACCTTCTTCATCGTGATGGCCTACACCGACAAGGATGCCGGCCCACACGAGGGGATGTCGATGTTCCTGGTCCCGGCCGACACCTCTGGCGTCACCATCGAGCGCAGCCTCGCCCTCATCCACGAGCCGGCCGCCGAGGGCTCGGAGGGCTATATCCACTATGACAACGTCCGGGTGCCGGCCACCGCGCTCCTGGGCGCGGAGGGCAAGGCCTTCCAGGTCGCCCAGGTGCGATTGGGCGGCGGGCGGGTGCATCACGCGATGCGTACCGTCGGGCTGGCCCAGCGTGCCCTCGACATGATGTGCGAGCGCGCCCTGAGCCGGGTGACCCGCGGCCGCCGGCTCGCCGAGCGCGAGACCGTCCAGACCTACATCGCCGAGTCGTACGCCCAGCTCACCCAGTTCCGGCTCTTCGTCCTGCGGACGGCCTGGCTGATCGACAAGACGCAGGACTACGCGCAGTGCCGCAAGGACATCAGTGCGATCAAGTTCCTCACCCCGAAGGTGCTCCACGACATCGTCCAGCGCGCCATCCAGGTGCACGGAGCCCTGGGGGTCACCCAGGACACGCCGCTGGCCAAGATGTGGGTCACCGCCCCGGTGATGGGCCTGGTCGACGGCCCGACCGAGGTGCACCTGCGCCAGGTCGCCCGTGCCGTCCTCAAGGAGTACGCCGCTGCCGACGGTCTGTGGCCGACCGACCACATCCCCTCGAAGCTGGCCGCCGCCCGCGAGAAGCTGGGCCTGGACAGCTGAGGACCAGAACGCCGAGTCGGCGCGTCATGACGCGCCGACTCGGCTAGGGCCTACGGGATGCCGCCGTCCGAGCGGACGATCGTTCCTGAGGTGTAGCTGGAGGCGGCACTGGCCAGGAACAGCGCGGCCCCGATGATCTCCGGCGGGTTGCCGACCCGCTCCAGGTGCAACCGAGCGGCCATCTTGTTGGTGTGCTCCATGTCCCAGGCGCCGGCGACGTCGGTGAGGTACTGCCCCGGCATCAGCGTGTTGACCCGGACCTCGGGCCCGAGGAGGTCGGCGAAACCCTCGGTCATCGCGTTGAGGCCGTTCTTCGCCGCGGCGTACGGGATGATCGAGCCCATCGGGCGCAGCGACCCGGTGCTGCTCACGTTGATGATGCTGCCCGAGCCCTGCTCCTTCATCCGCGTCCCGACCAGCTGGGTCAGCCGGAAGGGTCCCTTGAGGTTGAGGTTGAGGACGCTGTCGTACATCCTCTCGGTCACGTCGGTGACCTTGTCGTAGACCGGTGACATGCCGGCGTTGTTGACCAGGACATCGACCCGGCCGAAGCGGTCGTACGCCGTGTCGACCAGCCCTTCGATCTCGTCCCAGCGGCCCAGGTGGCAGCCGTAGGCGAGACCGCGGCGGCCGGTGGTCGAGGTGATCTCGGCGACGACCTCCTCGCAGGCCTCGAGCTTACGGCTGGTGACGATCACGTCGGCTCCGGCCCGGGCGAAGGCCAGACTCATCTGGCGGCCGAGGCCCCGGCTGCCGCCGGTGACCAGTGCGACCTTCCCCTCGAGGCTGAAGAGGTCGAAGGGCGAGCCCATGGTGGCCTCGTGCCTCGGCTCTGTGGTCTCATGGCTTCCGGAAGTCATTGGTCTCCTCAGAACAGAATCGGATTACTCTCAGTGAAGAAAGATATACCACCAACGAGTGTCATGGGGTCGGGCGAGCGTGCTGCCCGGGCCACCGAGCGCCGCCTCGAGAGCCAGCGACGCTCGGCGGCTGAGGAGGTCGACCGGATCCTGGAGATCACGCTCGGGCTGATCGAGCGGTCCGCACCGGTGATGCCGTCGGTCTCGGACATCGTGGCAGCGGCAGGAATCTCCAACCAGACCCTCTACAAGACCTTCGGGAGCAAGGACGAGCTGGTTCTGGCCGTGCTCGAACGGGGGGTGCTCCGGGTCGCCGAGACCGCGCGTGCCCGGATGGGCGAGATCGATGACCCGCGTGACCAGATCCGGGTCTGGGTGCGCATGGTCCTGCGCCAGGTCAGCGCCGTCGATGCTGCCGAGACCAGCCGCTCGGTCCTCGGCTACCTCCACCAGGCGGGCGCTGTCGAGGGCGCGAACCAGGCCGAGCTGCTCGCTCCGATCAGTGCCCTCGTTCTCGACCCGGTCATCTCGCTCGGCGGTGATCAGGTGAGCGCCGACTGTGTCTCGGACCTGGTGCTGGGTGCCATGCGCCGCCAGCTGTGGACGAAGACGGTGCCGACGCGCGAGGAGATCGACGAGGTGGCGGCGTTCGTGCTGCGCGGCCTCGGCGCGGACGGGGCGAGATGAGCGGGGCCGAGGGGAGGGAGCCGGGATCCATGGACGGCAGGGTCGCCGTGGTCACCGGCGGCGCATCAGGCATCGGGTATGCGCTCGCGCGGGCGATGAGTCGCGAGGGCGCTGCGGTGGTGATCGCCGATGTCGAGCAGCCCGCGCTCGATCGCGCCGCGGCCGAGCTCGGAGCCGTGGGCATACTCACCGACGTCAGTCGAGCCGCCGACGTGGAGCGGCTCGCCGGGGAGGTGATCGGTCGGCACGGGCGGGTGGATCTCGTGATCAACAATGCCGGCGTCGCGCGGATCGCGCCCTTCCATGAGCTGAGCGAGGACGACTTCGCCTGGGTGCTGGACGTCAACCTGTGGGGCGTCATCCATGGCATGCGCACCTTCGTCCCACTCCTCGAGAGCACGTCGGCGGACGGCTTCCTGCTCAACACCGCCTCGATCGCCGGCCTGCGCAACGGGCCTGGCCTGGCGGCGTACTCCGCATCGAAATTCGCGGTCGTGGCCCTCACGGAGACGCTGGACCAGGAGCTGCGGGCACGGGACTCGAGCCTTGGGGTGGGGGTTCTCCTCCCAGCGATGGTGCGGACCGGCATCGCCGACAGCGAGCGCAACCGGCCCGGCGCGGAGGCGCGAGCGGCCGCGTCGACGAACGAGATGCCCGACCGTCCCGGCCTCCTGGGTGCGGAGGCCGTCGCGGAGATCACCCTGGCCGGAATCGCCCGTCGTGACCTCTATGTGATCACGCATCCGGAGACCCTCGACTCGGTCAAGGAACGGCACCGCCGCATCGAGGACGCTTTCGTGCGCAGCTGACGAGGTGGCCGCCGAGGAGGTTGAGAAAGTTGCACAAGCCGTCAGAGTGGCGGGATCACGACGGCGGAGCGTTCGCGGAAGGCACGTCGATTTTCGGTGAATCAAGCGGTCGCCATTGACCGATGTGATTGCGCTCACTAATGTACGAGGTGTCAGAAGCCCCGTGATCTGACGCGTGCGACAGCTGCGCCTGGGGCTGCCCCGACCCTATCGAGGAGGCTCCATGCCGCTCCAGGACCACATGCAACTCATCTCCGTGGACGATCACCTGATCGAGCCCAAGAACCTGTGGAGCGACCGCCTCCCCAAGAAGTTCCTCGATCAGGGCCCTCGCATCGTCGAGATGGACATGAGCAAGGCCCACGGTGACGAGGGTCTCTCGGCCGCCCTGATCGACGCCTCCCGCAACGGCAAGGAGGGGGAGGCCGTGAAGGCGCCGCGCCTGGCCGAGGTGTGGAACTACGAGGGTCGCATCTACCCCAACATCGGTCTGAACGCGGTCGCCGGTAAGAAGCCGCAGGACTACGGCATGGAACCGACCCGCTACTCCGACATGCTGCCGGGCTGCTACGACATCAAGGCGCGCGTGGCCGACATGGACATCGACGGCGTCCAGGCCGCGATGTGCTTCCCGTCGTTTCCGCGCTTCGCCGGCACCGTCTTCCTCGAGCACGACGACAGCGAGCTCGCCCTGCTCTCGGTGCAGGCCTGGAACGACTTCCACCTCGACGAGTGGGCCGCGAGCGCGCCCGACCGGATCATCCCGATGATGATCCTGCCGCTGTGGGACCCGCAGCTGGCCGCCAAGGAGATCTACCGTTGCGCCGCGAAGGGCGTCAAGGCGATCACCTTCCCCGAGAACACCGTGAGCCTGGGTCTGCCCTCGTTCTACACCGACCACTGGGACCCCGTCTTCCGTGCGGCCGAGGAGTGCAACCTGCCCCTGTGCATGCACTTCGGCTCTTCGGGCAAGCCGCCGATCACCTCGCCTGAGGCGCCGATGGCGGTCATGATCGCGCTCTTCGGCACGAACTCGATGGACGCGACCGCCGACCTGCTCTTCTCGCCGGTGTTCTACAAGTTCCCCAGCCTGAAGGTCGCGCTCTCCGAGGGTGGCATCGGCTGGATGCCCTACCTCCTCGAGCGCATCGACCTGACCTGGGAACGGCACCGCTGGTACCAGAACGTCAACAAGGAGGTCCGCCCCTCTGACCTCTTCCGCGAGCACATGTACGGCTGCTACATCGACGACTTCGAGGGCATCGCGCGCCGCCACCAGATCGGCATCGACAACATCCTGTGGGAGTGCGACTACCCGCACTCGGACTCCAACTGGCCCAACAGCCGGGAGTACGCCGCGAAGCTCCTGCAGGACGTGCCCGACGACGAGGCGCACCAGATCGTCGAGCTCAATGCCCGCAAGCTGTACAACTTCCCGCGGGCCTGAGGCGGACCACGATGCCTGAGAAGGACATCGACGCTCCCGACTGGGTCGACCAGGACCTGCTGACCAAGGACGAAGCCGCCGAGCGGCTCGACGAGGAGATCGTCCTCGTCCGGGAGCGGCTCGCGCGGCTGGAGGCCGGGTCGGCGGGGCCCGATCCCGAGTCGGCGATCGCGATGGTCCGGCGCCGGCTGGTTGCCATGGAGGAGCTGCGCGCCTCCCTGCGCGAGGAGCTCGAGACCGCGGCGCCCTGAGATCGGGCGCCTGACATCACAGCGCACTGGCGATGTACGAGAGGATCTGCAGTGGGTAACAGATTGAATGGCAGGGTCGCGCTGGTCACCGGCTCGACGCGGGGGATCGGGCGCTCGATCGCGGAACACTTCGCCTCCGAGGGGGCGAAGGTCGCGGTCACCGGACGCACCCTCGACAGGGGCAAGAAGGTGGTCGACCGGATCCTGGAGGCGGGCGGCGACGCGGAGTTCTTCGAGCTCGACGTGACCTCCGAGGCCAGCGTGCGGGAGGTCGTCGAGGCGACCGTGGCCAGGTTCGGCGGGCTCAGCACCCTGGTCAACAACGCCGCGCCCACCGGCGCCGTCGCCACGAGCGTGAAGCCGCTGCACGAGTACTCCACCGAGGAATGGGAGGCGATCCTGTCCGGCACACTGACGGGCAACCTCTTCTGGGCCTGCAAGTACGCCTGGCCCCACCTGGCGCAGGCGGACGGCGCCTCGATCGTCAACATCTCCTCGGGCCAGTCGGTGGCCGGCTTCAAAGGCTTCAGTGCGTACGCGGCAGCCAAGGGTGGCGTCAACAGCCTGACCCGCTCGCTCGCCGCCGAGGGCAGCGAGGACGGCATCCGGGCCAACTGCATCCTGGTCGGCCGGGTCGTCGCACTCAAGGGTGACATCGGCGGACACAAGGGCGGTGGGCGGCTGACCAGGATCGGCAACCCGATGGACATCGCCTATACCGCCACCTGGCTCGCCTCGGACGAGGCAGCCTTCGCGACGGGCAGTATGGTCACCGTCGACGGCGGTTTCTCGATCAACGGGGACGCCGCCTCGGGGGCTGAGCAGGAGGCGGCGCTCGCCTGAGCGGCTTCTCGCTACGACCTTTCTACGCCTCCGACGGGCGGGCGCTGCCCGGCTCGTCGGAGGCGTAGCTGCGCAGGATGAAGTCGATCCCGGACACGATCAGCTCCCTCGTGTTGCTCGCTGGATGGGGCGACGTCGGTCGGTTGGCTGCCATCAGCGCACCTGCGGTGTAGAGCGTGAGGATCAGGCCGACCTTCTCGACGTTCGCCTCGCTGTGGCCCGCCTCCACCAGCGACGCCCGGACGGCCGCGGAGAGATCCGGGTCGAGGTTGCCGGCGAAGAGCGTGTGGTCGGCCATGCCCGGGTGCGCCCGGAGCAGGTCGTAGAAGTGCATCACCTGGTCGCGTACCCAGGCCAGCGGATCGGATCCTGGAACGCGTTCGAGGTAGCTGCGGGTGTAGAGCCTGCGTCCGCAGAGCACGAGCAACTCGTCCTTGCTGGCGACGTGGCGGTAGGTCGCGCCGAGCGAGACGCCGAGCTCGGCGGAGAGCTGTCGCATCGAGAGGGTGTCGGCGCCGTCGCGTGCGATGAGCCGAAGCGCGGTGTCGACGATGAGCTCGGTGCTCAGACCGGGGCGCGGGGCCGGGGCTGCGGTCACGGGATCTCCCATCGCAGCATGATGGACCACCGCGCGGGGTCCTGCGCATCCGGGGAGCGATCGACCGACGCGGCTCCGCCGCCACGGAAGTTATCGAAAGTGTCAGATCGGGTCCTGAGTGGCGCGTTCTCGGGTCCGGAGGGGCTTGGTGGAGAGTTGGTCGCGCCGAGGTGGCGCCTCTTCACTCGAGTTGATCGCAGTGGCGAGTTATCCCCGCAGGCGCCGCAAGAAGTGGGCGGATTTCGCGTGAGCGTAGTCACATACTGGCCCGCAGTCAACAGTGTTCACACGTTTGCCAGATAGCTGGCGAAGGGCCGTTGACAACACATGACGAAAGCGTCAGAGTCGGTCGGGCAAGCACGTGCTTCAGAGCCGACTCGTGCACCAATTGGCGCATCGCCGGCCGACTCTGCCCTCGCAGGGAAGGACCACCAATGACCACCAACCCCTCTTCGCTGGACACCGCGAGCTACCAGGTCACCGACGGGCACTTCGGTGCTCCGTACATCGACCTCGACGAAGAGCGCGACCTCCCGGTCCCGCACCGTCACATCCACGGCGGCTTCGCCGACTGTGACACCCGATTCACCTTCTACTTCCCGCCCGAGGAGCAGTGGCAGGGCCGCCTGGTCATGCCGATGGAGGGCGCCCACGCCGGCCACGAGGACTTCTTCGGCGGCGCGCTCGGTGAGGCGATGGGCGGCCTGCCGCTCACCACCCGCGTCGGCGGCTACATGGTCGAGACCAACATGGGCCACATCGGCGACGACATCGATCCCGTCGGAGGCGAGGACCCCACCCTCTACGGCTGGCGGGCAGCCGTAGAGGGCGCCCGCTTCTCCAAGTACGTCGCCAAGCAGGTCTACGGCGACGAGCCGCACCACTCCTATGTGTGGGGCGGCAGCGGCGGCGGGCGGCGCTCGCCGCTGGTGCTCGAGAACGCCCCCGACGTCTTCGACGGCGCGATGCCGTTCATGGGTGGTGGCGACGTGCGTCCCTTCCCGGCGACCGAGCGGATCAAGGGCGCGCAGGTGATGAGCTTCGCCTGCATGTTCAACGTCCAGCGGCTGCTGCGCGACTCGGCGACTTCGGCCCGGCTGATCGATGCGATGCAGCCCGGTGGCAGCGGAAACCCGTTCGCGGGGCTCGACTCCCACCGCGCCGAGGAGCTGGCCAGCCTCTACCGGCAGGGCTTCCCGCACGGCAACGAGTTCATGATCTTCACCCCGATGGGCCAGATCTGGCTGTGGTCGTCGATCGCCGACCTCCTGGTCGAGCAGGATCCGACGTACTTCGAGAGCTTCTGGACCGAGCCCGGATACATCGGCCACGACCTGCCCTCCGCGGTCGAGCCCGACATCATCGACGTGGAGACCACGGTCACCCGGGTCGTGACTGTCCGCGACCTGCTCGCCGACCCCGCCTTCGAGGGGCCCGAGTACGCGATGACGAAGACCATGGCCGGGCTGATGGCCGGCGAGGCCGGCATGGACATGGCGTACGCCCTGGAGATCAAGGGGCTGCCGGACGGCTTCCGGCTGGGCGCCGGCATCAAGCTCACCAGCGGGAAGGCCGCCGGGCGCCAGCTGTACGCGATCAGCACCGTCGGTGACCTGTTCGCCTGCGACGGCCACGGTGAGGCCAACCTGCTGCGGTTCGAGGGCGTGGAGGCCGGCGACGGCGTGCACGTCGACAACCGGAAGTTCCTCGCCTTCTGCTACTTCCACCGCCACCACCTGATGGACGACCCGCAGTTCGACTCGCTGCGCCACGACGGTGCGCCGCTCTACGCCCAGCACCCGGTGCCGCTGATGTCACCGCTGATGGGCGTCTCCTACACCGGCCACTACTCGGGCAAGCTGCTGTGGATGCACCACACCCATGACTCCTCGTTGTGGCCGGGTCAGGGGCTCATCTACCGCGACGCCGTCCTGGCCACCGGGGGTGAGGAGTTCGCCGCGGACCACTACCGGCTGCAGTGGACCCAGAACGCGGAGCACATCCCGCCGTCCTACCTGCCGAACTCCTCGAGCCGGGCCACCGCGACCTGGCTGATCGACTACTTCCCGATCATCGAGCAGGGCCTCGCCGACCTGATCGCCTGGACCGAGGGTGGCGAGGCCCCGCCGAACACCGCCTTCGACTGGGTCGACGGGCAGATCAAGCTGCCCGCCTCGGCCGCCGAGCGCGGCGGGATCCAGCCGGTCATCGCGGTCACCGCGAACGGCGGCGCCCGTGCGGAGGTCGCCGCCGGCGAGGCCGTCGACCTCGTCGTCGAGACCGAGGCGCCTCCGGGTGCCGGCACGATCGTGTCGGTCGAGTGGGACTGGGACGGCTGGGGCTCCTTCCCGTATGCCCACGAGGTCAGCGGCAAGGACAGAGCGCTCACCTTCAAGACCGCCCACACCTACGACCAGCCCGGCACCTACTTCGTCACCGCCCGCGTACGCTCCCAGCGCGACGGCGACATCACCCAGGTCAACCGGCTGATCACCAACGTCGCCTCCGCTCGAGTCGTCGTCTCCTGAGCAACAATCTGCCGAGTCGGCGCGTCATGACGCGCCGACTCGGCATCGGGCTTCGTACGGTCGATCAGGCCGGGCCGCTCGGGAACTTGAGCAGCGAGCCGGCGTCGACGCGGATCTGCTGGCCGGTGATGTAGCGGGCCTCGTCCGAGGCCAGGAAGAGCACCAGGTTGGAGATGTCGACCGGCTCGACGTAGGGGATCGGCATCGCCTGGAACATGTTGAAGGCCGGCTCGGCATCCTCGCGGGTCGGGTGCTCGAGGTCGGGGCGGAACTGCTGGTAGATGCCGTCGTTGTGGAGCAGGTGGGTGTTGACGTTGGTGGGGTGGACGCAGTTGACCCGGATGAACTGCGATGCCAGGTGCAGCGCCATCTGCTCGGTGTAACCGATGAGCGTCTTCTTCGACCAGCCGTAACCGGCGCTGCCCGGGCCCATCGCGGGGTTGTCCGTCGTGTTCGGCAGCATCGCGGCCGTCGATCCGGTGACCACGATCGAGGCGTACGCCTGCAGGTGCGGGATCGCGACGGCGACGGTGTTCATCACGCCGACCAGGTCGACGTCGGTGACGTCGACGAAGTCGAGCGGGTCGGGGTCGCCCATCGCCATCGGCAGGATGCCGGCGTTGGCCACGACGATGTCGAGGCGGCCGAGCTCGGAGACGCCGGCGTCGAGCGCGTCGCGGAGCTGGTCGCGCTCGCGTACGTCTGCCTTGCTGGCGACGATGTTGCGGCCGAGATCCTTGACCAGGCGGACGGTCTCCTCCAGGTCCTCCGGGGTGGCCAGCGGGTAGGGGTTGGACTCGATCTGCTCGCACAGGTCGACGGCGATGATGTCGGCGCCCTCCTCCGCGAGCCGCACCGCATGGCTGCGGCCCTGCCCCCGCGCGGCGCCGGTGATGAATGCGACCTTGCCTTCAAGGCGACTGGTCATGGGATGACTCCTTCTCTGGAGGTGGTGATCAGGGCTGGACGGGGAACGAGACGGCCTTGGTCTCGAGGTACTGCTCGAACCCCTCGATCCCGTTCTGTCGCCCGAGCCCGCTGGTCTTGTAGCCGCCGTAGGGCGAGTCGGCGCCGTACCAGAGGCTGTTGTTGACCGCGAGCGAACCCGTGCGGACCCGACGGGCGACCGACATCGCTCGCTCGGGGGAGCCATGGACCGCTCCGGAGAGGCCGTACCTGCTGTCGTTGGCGATCCGGACCGCGTCGTCGTCATCGTCGTAGGGGATCACCGCGAGCACGGGTCCGAAGATCTCCTCCTGGGCGATCGTCATCGCGTTGTCGACGTCCACGAAGAGGGTCGGCTCGACGAAGAACCCCTTGTCCTGGCCGGCGGGGCGGTCCGGGCCGCCCACGACGAGCTTCGCCCCTTCCTCGATCCCGGTGCGGATTAGGCCGGTGACCCGCTCATGCTGGCGAGCGCTGATCAAGGGGCCCATGAACATGCTCGGGTCGGTGGGGTCGCCCCACGGAACCTGTCGCATCGCAGCGGTGATCAGCTCCACACCCTCGTCATAGCGTGAGCGGGGGAGCAGCATCCGGGTCTGCATCGCGCATCCTTGGCCCGCGTGCATGCACACGCTCATCCCGGCCGGCACGGTGGAGGCGAAGTCCGCGTCGTCGAGGATGATCGCCGCCGACTTCCCGCCCAGCTCCAGGAACACTCGCTTGAGCGTGGCGGCGCCCTTCTCCATGATCCGCTTCCCGGTGACGGTGGAGCCGGTGAAGGAGATCAGGTCGACCCGCGGGTCGAGGGTGAGGAGCTCGCCGACCAGGTGGTCGGAGGAGGTCACGATGTTGACCACCCCCGGCGGGATGTCGGTCTTCTCCGCAATGAGCCGCCCCACCCTGGTCGCGTTCCACGGAGTGTCGGGGGCGGGCTTGACCACGACCGTGTTGCCCGTGGCCAGGATCGGGCCGAGCTTGCCGATGAGGACTTCGAACGGGTAGTTCCACGGCACGATCGCGCCGACGACGCCGATGGCCTCCTTCCAGACCAGCCGCCGGCTGTTCATCCCGGCCAGGCTGCTCTGCGGTAGCTCGCGCTCCCAGCCGAACTGCTCGATCTCCTTGGCGGGCCACAGCAGGCCGTCGGCCAGCGGCCAGTCGAGCTGGGCCATGTAGGTCACCACCACCGGCGTACCGGCCTCGGCGACCAGCTCGGCCCGGAACTGCTCGCGCTCCGACTCCAGCGCCTCCTGCAGTTGCTCGAGGCCGCGCTTGCGGAAGGCATGGTTGGTCGACCAGTCGGTCTCGTCGAAGGCTCGCCGGGCAGCCGTGATCGCCCTGTCCATCTCGACCGCCGCCCCGTCGGCCACCTGGCCGATGGTCTCTTCGGTTGCTGGGTTGACGTTGGCGAACGTTCTGCCAGATGTCGCCTCGACAAGCTCTCCGTCGATCAGCATCCGAGTCTCGCCGAGCGTCACATCCTGGGTCACCGACATCATCTGCTCCTTCGCGCACCGGCTCGACTCACTTGTCGCGAGAGGGTCGCTGCGGTGCTGAATCACGCGCTCATGATCTGCGCTGGTACCCGCAATGTAGTGGGAGTCACATCGAAATGGAAAGGTGGCTGGCGCTTTTGTCAACTGCGTTTGGCACGGTTGACACAAGCCAAAAGCGGGAGGAAAAGTGCCTTGATGGGCATGGATTCTGACGATATCGTCGGGAGTCTATGGAAGGCGGGCGGCGACGTCGGCGGCGGTGGTGATGCGGGCGAGAAGGGCGAGCTGGTTGCGTACGAAGAACTCGTGGGCCTCGGCCGAGGAGCCGGCGGTGCAGTCCTCGGCGAGGGCGACGTCGTAGCCGCGGTTGACGGCCTCCATCGCGAGTCCGGGCAGTGCCACGTTGGTCGAGACGCCGGTCAGGACCAGGGTGCGGACCCGGCAGTGGCGCAGCATGGCGTCCAGGTCGGTGCCGTAGAAGGCGGTCAGGCCGGTGGCACGGCTGCTGACGATGTCGGAGGGCTTCGGCCCGAGCGCGGCAGGCACGGCCACGTCGCGCGTGCCGGCGGTCATCGTCCTCGACCGAAGCGCCATCGCGCCGAGGTAGGAGTTGGGCAGCATGCCGATCTGGTCGGCGCGGTGCTCGATGAGGCAGTGCACGACCGGGAGGCCGCGTTCGCGGAACAGGTTCGCGAGCGTGCCGATGCGGTCGACGATGCCACGGATCTCTGCCTGCTCGGCCAGGCCGCCGGTCACGGATCGGCCCGGCTCCAGGATGCCTACCTGGCACTCGCTGATCACCAGGGCGGGGGAGTCGTAGGGATCGGGATTCTGGTCGCTCATCGGGGTATCGGCCTCTCTGGGTCGGAGATCGTCGGCGACCTCCTCTGAAGGTGACATTAGCGCCAGTTTGGTGGCCCGTCGATCGTCGGCAAAGGGGCACATCAAGCCGAGCCTGGGCCTTGTCAAAAAGTGACACAACTGCCAGAATCGGAAGTGGCGGCCGCTGATCGGCCGTCCGTCCAACCTCAACCCTGCAGGAGCGTTGCCACATGTCCGGAGCAGAGTCGCTCGCGTCGAGTCCACTCAACGATCTCAGCTGGTGGCACGCCGACGCGGATGAGCGCGAGCGTACGTTCGCCCGCCACCGTCGCGAGGACCCCCGGCCGTTCGTCCGGGTCAGCGCTCAGAGCGAGTCGGGCTTCTGGGCCCTGACGCGCCACGAGGACATCCTCGAGGTCAGCCGTCGTCCCGAGGACTTCACCTCGGGGGACGGCGGCACCCAGATCTTCGACCAGCCGGCCGAGCTGCGGGAGTACCGCGGCTCGATCATCGACATGGACAACCCCGAGCACGCTCGGCTGCGCAAGATCGTCTCCCGCGGCTTCACGGTGCGGTCGCTGCAGGCACTGCGCTCCGACATCGAGGACACGGTCCGCGAGATCATCTCCGAGCTGCCCGCCGACGGGCGCTGTGACTTCGTCACCGACTTGGCCGCCCCCCTCCCCCTGCGGATCATCAGCAACATGCTCGGCATCCCGCGCGAGCACGAGCAGTTCATCTTCGAGGCCACCAACGTGATCCTCGGTGCCAGCGACGCCGAGTACATCCCCGACCAGACCGGCGCCGGGATCAACAAGGCGGTCACCGCGGCCAGCGTCGGCCTGATCGAGCTGCTCGAGGATCTCGCCAAGGACCGGATCGCGAACCCCACCGGTGACGTGATCAGCCAGCTGGTCGCGGCCGATGACGAGAACCTCACCCCGGCCGAGATGGCGAAGTTCTTCATCCTGCTGGTCGGCGCCGGCAACGAGACCACCCGCAACGCGATCACCCACGGTCTGATCGCGCTCACCGACCACCCCGACCAGCGTGAGCTGTGGCGCGCCGACTACGACACGTACGCCGTCTCCGCGGTCGAGGAGATCTTCCGGTGGGCGACGCCGGTGATCCACTTCCGGCGCACGGTGGCGCGCGACGGGGTCATGCTCGGTGAACAGGAGCTCACGAAGGGGGAGAAGGTGGTGCTCTTCTACAACTCCGGCAACCGCGACGAGTCCGTCTTCGAGGACCCCTACACCTTCGACGTCACCCGCAACCCCAACCCGCACGTCGCCTTCGGGGCGGCCGGGCCGCACTTCTGCCTCGGCGCGCACCTGGCCCGGCTCGAGCTCCAGGTGCTGTTCAAGATCCTCTTCGAGGAACTGCCCGACCTGGCGGCCGCCGGTGAGCCCGACCTGCTGCGATCCAACTTCCTGC
The DNA here is from genome assembly GCF_040300245.1 of Nocardioides sp. NPDC000445. Classification (NCBI taxonomy): domain Bacteria; kingdom Bacillati; phylum Actinomycetota; class Actinomycetes; order Propionibacteriales; family Nocardioidaceae; genus Nocardioides; species Nocardioides sp. NPDC000445. Next base: position 63,177 of record NZ_JBEPDH010000009.1, read on the forward strand.
ACGGGGTCAAGCACCTGCAGGCGACCTACACGCCCCGCTGAGGAGCGCCGATGACCGACCCTGTGATCGACACCGCTGTCGAGCAAGAGGCCGCGGTGCTGCACAGCACCGAGGCCGGCGTGCTCACCATCACGATCAACCGTCCCGACCGGGCGAACGCGCTGCGCCCCGAGGACCGCAACACGCTGATCCGGCTGTTCACCGAGGCGCATACCGACCACGACGTACGCGTCGTCGTGCTGCGCGCCAACGGCCGCCACTTCTGCTCCGGCGCGGACGTCGTACGCCTCGCCGACGGCCATGCCAAGAACGTCAAGCGGGCGACCGACCCGATGCGCACCATCATGGGCGGGGCGCAGACGCTGGTCGCCTCCGTCCTCGACTGCAGCAAGCCGGTCCTCGCCGTCGTGCAGGGCGGGGCGGCGGGGATCGGCGCCCACCTGGCGTACGCCGCTGACCTGGTCGTGGCCGCCGAGACGGCCTACTTCGCCGAGGCGTTCGTGAAGCGCGGTCTGGTCATGGACGGCGGCGGTGCGTATCTGCTGGCCCGGCGGATCGGGCCGGCCAAGGCCAAGGAGATGGCGTTCTTCGGGGAGAAGCTGCCCGCTGCGGAAGCGCTGAGTCTGGGCCTGGTCAACCGGGTGGTCCCGGCCGGCGAGCTCGATGCGACGGCCGACGAGCTCATCGCTCGCCTGGCCGGCGGGCCGACCACCGCGATCGGCCTGACCAAGCGGCTGATCAACGACGCCCCGGACACCGACCGGACCGGATCGTTCGTCGCCGAGGCGATGGCCCAGGAGGTCCAGTCCTACTCGGAGGATGCCAAGGAGGGCGTACGCGCCTTCGTCGAGAAGCGGCCCGCCGACTTCGTCGGCTGGTGAGGAGTTCGCAATGAGTCAGAGTGCCAAACCGCGCGCCGACCTGCCCACCGTCGAGTCGGCGACCCGGCCCTACTGGGAGGCCGCCAAGGCCGGTCGCCTCCTGATCGCGCGGTGTCGTGCTTGCGAGAAGGTGCACCACTATCCGCGGCCGTTCTGCCCGTCGTGCTGGAGCGAGGACGTCGAGGCGATCGAGGCCTCCGGGCGCGGCACGCTCTACACCTACTCGACCGTCTACGTGAACGATCTGCCGCCGTTCAAGGAGAGGCTGCCGTACGTCGCGGCGATGGTCGAGCTCGAGGAGGGCCCTCGGCTGATGACGAACATCGAGGGCTGCGACCCGGAGGCTCTCAGTGTCGGGATGGCCGTCGAGGTCGACTTCCGGGCGCTGAGCGACGAGCTCGACGCGATCGTCTTCCGCCCTGCCAGCTGATCCACCGAACCGTTTCGACACAAGGAGACATGCACACATGAGCGGACTGCTCGAAGGAAAGGTCGCGCTGGTCACCGGCGCCGGTCACGGCATCGGCCGGGGCCACGCGCTGGAGCTGGCCAAGCAGGGCGCCACGGTCATCGTCAACGACCTCGGCACCTCGCTGGACGGCGAAGGCACCGGCAAGGTCGCCGACGAGGTCGTGCAGATCATCAAGGACCGCGGCGGCAGCGCCGTCCCGGACTTCAGCGACGTCGGCGACGAGGCGGCTGTCGAGGAGACGGTCGCGCGGGCGTACGAGCAGCTCGGTCGCCTCGACATCGTGGTCAACAACGCCGGCATCGTGCGCGACAAGGCGATCTGGAACATGAGCGTCGACGACTTCGACCTCGTCATGCGCGTCCACGTACGCGGCACCTGGCTGACCAGCCGCGCGGTCGCGAAGCGCTGGCGCGCGGAGTCGAAGGTCTCCGGCGGTCCCGTCTACGGCCGGATCATCAACACCACCTCCGGCGCCGGCCTGCTCGGTCACTTCGGGCAGACCAACTACAGCGCAGCCAAGGCCGCGATCGTCGGTCTGACCCAGACCCTCAGCCTCGAGCTCGCCTCGATCGGCGTCACCGTCAACGCGATCAGCCCCGGCGGCCGCACCCGGATGTCGGCATCGATGCCCGGCTCCGCGCCCGCGATCGAGCCCGGCGAGCTCGCCGAGGACGAGTTCGACCCGAAGGACCCCTCCCTCGGCTCCCCGGTGGTCGCCTGGCTGGCCAGCCCCGAGGCCGGCCACGTCAGCGGCCAGGTCATCCGCGCGGTGGGCGAGAACATCTCCCTGCTCAAGGCATGGTCCCCGGTCGCCACGGTCTCCAACGGCGGCAAGCGCTGGGACGCCGACAAGCTCGGGATCGTCCTGGGCACCGACATCTTCGGCTCCCGCGCGGCCGGCCTGCGACTCGGCAGCTAGTCGCGGCGCCCGACCGTAGGCGGAGCGGCACATGGAAGCAAGCGCGGTGCAGACGATCGAGCGGGACGTCGTGATCGTCGGCGCCGGGCCGTCCGGCGCGACCCTCGCCAACCTGCTAGCCGGCCATGGCCTCTCGGTGCTGGTGATCGACCGCGAGCCGGATGTGAGCGACGAGCCGCGGGCGGTCGGGATCGATGACGAGGCGATCCGGACCCTGCAGTCGTTCGGGATGGCCGAGGCCGTGCTCGACACCGCGGTACGCAACGCGCCGATCCGCTACTTCGACTCGCGCAAGCGGATCGTGGCTCACGTCGCTCCCAGCGCCCGGCCCTACGGGTGGCCGCGCCGCAACCTGTTCTTCCAGCCGACGCTCGAGACCCTGCTGCGGCGCGGCCTCGAGGCGTACGACAACGTGGAGCTGCGGACTGGCTGTACCGCCCTCGAGCTGCGGCAGGACGCCGACGGCGTCACGGTCGTCGCCGCCGAGGGCGGTGAGCGGTTCGCGGCACGTGCCCGGTACGTCGTCGGCGCCGACGGCGGGAAGAGCTTCGTCCGGCAGGCCACCTCGGTGGCCCTGCGCGGCGAGACCGCGCCGATGAAGTGGCTGGTGGTCGACGTCGAGGAGGACACCTGGGACGCTCCGTACTCCGCCGTCTACACATCCCCCGAGCGGCCCTCCATGACGATCCCGCTGCCCTTCGGCCACCGCCGTTTCGAGTTCGAGATCCTCGACGGCGAGGACCCGGAGTCGATGGCGGAGGAGGAGGCCGTGGAGCGGCTGATGAAGCCGTTCTACCCGGACTCGCCCGTGCCCCGGATCCTGCGGCGACGGGTCTACTGGCACCACTCGCGTACGGCCGAGACGTTTCAGGCCGGCCGGGTCTTCCTTGTCGGGGACGCGGCCCACCTCCAGCCGCCGTTCTTCGGCCAGGGCATGAACTCCGGCATCCGTGACGTCACGAACCTGGCCTGGAAGCTCGGCTTCGTGCTCACGGGCAGGGCGGGCGCCGGGCTGCTCGCGTCGTACGACGCCGAGCGTCGTGAGGCGGCGCGGGAGATGGTGGACTTCGCGACCGGCATCGGACGCCTCTACCACCCGCGCAGCCGGGTGACGGAGGCGGTGCGCAACGCCTTCTTCCGCGGCGCTCAGCGACTGCCCGGGGCCAGGGACTACATCCTGCAGATGAAGCACAAGCCGGTGCCACGCTACCGCGACGGGTTCGTGGTCACGGCGCCCCGCAGCGACAAGGGCTCGCTCGTGGGTCGCGCGTTGCCGCAGCCCATGGTGCAGCGGCTGGATGGCGCTCGGGTGCGGCTCGACGACGTCCTGGGGAGCCGGCTCGCGCTGGTCGGTCTGGTGCCGGGTGTCGCCGAGGCGCTCGAGCCTCGGCTCGCCGCCCGGTTACGCGCCCACGGTGGCGCGGTCGTGCAGGGACACGTGCCGCCGGCCTATCGGCGGGCGGGGCAGCTCGACCCGGAGACAAGGAGCGGCTCGGCGCCCGGTGGGACGGACGTGATCGACGTGTACGACTTCGACGGCGGGCTCCGCGACCTCCATCTCGCGCGGCCGGATGACGAGGTCTACGTCGTACGGCCCGACCGCTACGTCGCCGCCGCCTGCTCGCTCGGCGAGCTCGACGACGTCCTCGGCCGGTTGCTCGGCCTGCTCGGGTCAGGATGACCGCTCACGGAGCGTGGAGATGACCTCGGTTCCGAAGCGGCGCAGGGTGTCTGGCGAGCCGAAGTCGTCGAAGCGTACGACGGCGAGCTCGACGCCACGGGCCCGCTCGGTCTCGAAGAGGGAGATGAGCTCGGCGGGGGTGCCGACGAGCGGCTGGCCCCACGCGGCGACCGGCATCCGGCGGGCGATCCGTGCGGCGACAGCGTCACGGTCGGCCTCGTCGTGGACCAGGCCGACCGCGTACTGGGCTGAGATCCGGGCCGTTCCGCGCAGCGGCGCGAGCTCGTCGAGGCGGTCGCGGGCGCTGCCCACGCAGTTCCACCAGTCGGCGTACGCCCGGACCAGCGGCATCGTGAGCTGCTTTCCACCACCGCCGATGTGGACGGGGATGCGGGGCTGGACCGGGCGGGGGAGGCCGTACGCGCCGGCGAGCGTGAAGTGCTTGCCTGCGAAGTCGAAGGGATCCCCTGCGAACATCAGGTCGAGGATCTGCAAGGTCTCGGCCAGTGCCTCGGAGCGCTCTCGGCGTGAGCCGGGCTCGAAGCCGAAGGCGGTCAGCTCGGACTCGACCGAGCCCCAGCCCAGGCCGAGCTCGAGCCGGCCGCCGCTGACCCGGTCGAACGTGGCCGCCATCTTCGCCAGCAGCGAAGGGTGCCGGAACGGCGCGCAGCCGACCAGGTGGCCGAGCCGCAGGGTGGAGGTGGAGGTGGCCAGGGCGGTGAGCAGGGTCCAGCTCTCCAGGGTGTCGCAGGGTGGGGCGCCGGGGGCGAGCAGGTGGTCCATCACCCAGAACGAGTCGAAACCGTACGCCTCCGCGGCCTGCGCCGCGGAGATCATGGTGGCGACGTCGGTCTTGAGCTGAGGCTGGAAGAGGCCGAAGCCGAGACCCGTCACGACGTCAGTCCGTCAGTCCGTCAGGACGTCGATGGCGGCCATCGGGCAGCTGGCGGCGCCGCGCTCCGCAGCCTCCTCGGCGCCGGCGGGCACCTCGAAGTCCGCGCGAGCGGCGAAGCCGTCGTCGTCGATCAGATACAGGTCGGCAGCCTGGAGGTTGCACTGCCCCTGACCGTCGCACTGGTCGATGTCGATGTGGATGCGCAAGGCTCTCACTCCTTCTTGGTGGGACGGGGGCCCGCGGGGTGGGCCTGGAGATGGGCGCGCAGCCGGACGCGGTCGGTCTTCTGCATCGCGGTCGTGGGGAGCTCGTCGAGGAGCACGAGCCGGTCCGGTGCCTTGTAGTCGGCCAGTCGCGCCTTGCTCCACACCCGCAGGTCGTCGAGCGTCGGCGGGGTGGCGGGGTCGGCAGGGACGACGAAGGCGACCCCGGTCTCGCCGATCACGGGGGTCGGCTCGCCGACGACCGCCACCTGGCGTACCCGGGGGTGGTCGGCAAGGACGTTCTCGACCTCGAGCGGGTAGACGTTGAACCCGCCGCGGATGTAGAGGTCGCCGGTGCGCCCGACCAGCTGCAGGTTGCCCTCGGGGGTGAACCGGCCGAGGTCGCCGCTGATCAGATAGCCGTCCTCGTCGAAGGTGGCGGCGGTCAGCTCCGGCTCTCGCCAGTAGCCGCGCATGACGCAGTCGCTGAGCACACGGACCCGGCCGACCTCCCCGACGGGCACGCTGTGTCCGGCCTCGTCGGTGACCCGGACCGCGACCCCGGCCTGGGGCCGGCCGACGGTGCGGAACAGCACCCCGGGTGGGTCGCCGGGCTCGGTGCCGCAGATCGTCGGCGACTCCGTCATCGCGTAGCGCACCACCAGCGGTACGCCGATCCGGGCCGCGGTGCGCTCGACCAGCTCGGGCGGCGCCGGCGCGGTCGCGACGATGCCGACGCGCAGGTGGGGGAGGGTCTCCCGGCTCACGCCGGGCTGGTCGAGGAGCTTGGCCCACTGCGTGGGTACGCCGCCACCGACCGTGATCCGCTCGGCGCGGAGCACGTCAAACATCCGCGCGGCGGACCAGGGAACAGGGGAGGCGACCAGGGTGATGCCCCAGACGAGCTGGTCCCAGAGCTTGGCCATGTAGCCGGCGTGCGCGAACGGGGTCGCGGTCAGCCGCCGGTCGTACGGTGCGCTCATCACCCCCGCCGCGCGGGCGAAGGCGGCCATGTTGTCGCCGTCGAACCAGGCGCCCTTCGGCAGCCCCGTGGTGCCGCTGGTGAAGATGATCGCGACCGGGTCCTGGCGGGTGACCTTGACGTCAGGGACGTACGCCGCAGCATCCGCCCCCGGCAGCGCCGATCGGGCCAGGACCTCGATGCCGTCCGGCACCGGCGGCAGCCGGGCCGCCTCGTCGCGGACCACGAGCGCGGGCGTGGCCCTGGTCAGGATGGCGGTGACCTCGCGCGGCCCGAGCCGGGGGTTGAGGCCGGTGGTGATCGCGCCGATCATGGCCGCCGCGGCGTAGCAGACGGCGTAGTCGATCCCGGCGGGGAGCATCAGGGCGACCACATCGCCCTTGCCGACGCCGCGGGCATCGAATGCGGCGGCGACGGCGCGTGCCCGAGCCGCCCAGGACGCGAAGCTCATCCGCGAGCCGTCGGGCTCGACGTACGCGTCCTGCTCGCCGTAAGCCTTCGCAGCGGCCTCCAGCAGCGACCGGGTGCTGGCGAACTCCGCGACCTCCAGCGGCGCCGTGCTCCGGGTCGGGGCCGTGGTCATGGCCGCTCGGAGCCGAGCAGCACGGTGCCGCTGGAGCAGAACCAGCCGCCTGTGCCGCTGACGCACGCGATCTTGGCGTCGGGGACCTGCCGTGGCCCGGACTGGCCGCGCAGCTGGCGGACGGCCTCGACGATCAGGAAGAGCCCGCGCTGACCGGGGTGGCAGGCGGAGAGGCCGCCGCCGTCGGTGTTGGTCGGCAGGCTGCCGCCGAGGCGGAGGTTGCCCTTCTCCACGAACGCGCCGCCCTCGCCCTTCTCGCAGAAACCGAGGTCCTCCATGGTCAGCAGGAGCATGTAGGTGAACGCGTCGTAGATCTCGGCGACGTCGACGTCGGCCGGGGTCAGGCCGGCCCGCTGGAAGGCGAGGGGCCCGGTGACCGAGGCGGGTCCGACGGTCATGTCCTCCCACTGGGAGGTCAGCATGTGCGACGTCGCCTCGCCCGCCCCCAGGAACCAGACCGGGTTCGAGCGCAGGTCGGCGACCCGGTCCTCGGCGACGAGCACGGCCGCGGCGCCGCCGTCGGAGCGGATGCAGCAGTGCAGCTTGGTGAACGGGTCGGCGATCATCGGACCGGAGAGCACGTCCTCGACCGTGATCGGGTCGCGGTACATCGCCTCGGGGTTGTCCTGGGCGTTGAACCGGGCCGAGACGGCGACCTCGGCGAGCTGCTCGATCGTGGTGCCGTACTCGTGCATGTGGCGACGGGCCGCCATCGCGTACTTGGAGATCAGGGTGTGCCCGTACGGCGCCTCCCACTGCAGCGGTCCGCGCGAGCCCCAGTTGATGTTGGCGGTGCGCAGCCCCTTGCGCAGGTCGGCGCGCGCCGTGGAGCCGTACGTCAGCAGCACCACGTCGGCGTGACCGGCCGCGATCGCGTCGGCCGCGTGGGCGAGCATGACCTCCCAGGAGGCGCCGCCGACCGAGGTCGAGTCGATCCAGCGTGGCCGGATGCCGAGGTACTCCGCGACGTCGGTCGGGGGCAGCGTGCCCTGGCTGGTCGAGCCGAGCCCGTCGACCTGGTCGGGGCGCAGCCCGGCCTCGGCCAGGGCCCGGCGGCTGGCCTGCCCCATCAGCTCGTAGGGGTTCTTGTCATCCACTCGGCCGACGTCGGACAGCGCGACACCGGCGATGGCGACTCTGCGGTTCACTGGGGTGCTCCCTGCTCGAGAAGGTCGGCGAGGACGTGCGTCGGCTCGCCGAACAGATGGCTGATGACGTGGGCACGCTTGAGGAACAGATGCGCATCGTGCTCGTAGGTGTAGCCCATGCCGCCATGCACCTGGATCGCCGCAGCGGCGTTCTCGATGGCCGCCCTGGCGGCGACCGTCTTGGCGGCCAGGGCCTGGAAGAGCGCGTCGGGGCGTCCGGTCTGGACGCAGACGGCGGCGAAGAGGGTCTGCGACATGGCCGCGTCGGACGCCACCGCCATGTCCGCACAGGCGTGCTTGATCGCCTGGTGCACACCGATCGGGCGGCCGAACTGCACGCGCAGCTTCGCGTGCTCGGTGGCCATCGTGGTGACCGCGGAGGCGAGCCCCGACAGCCCGGCAGCGGTCAGCACGACCGCCCGCAGCCAGATCGGGTCGTCCTCGCTCGGCAGCCAGTGGCGCACGGGTGCCGCGGCCGCGTTCGCGGTGGCCAGCCGGATGCCCGGATCGGAGGGGATCAGCTCCTCGATCTCGCCGAGTTCGCCGGTCTCGACGATCGCGGCGCCCTGTTCGGTGACGAGCAGGACCTGGCCGACGCCGACGCAGTCGATGAGGTCGAAGGTGCCCTTGATGCCCTCGGGTCCGATCTCGCCGTCTCCGCGGAGCTCGGCGAGCCCGACCATCGCAGAGCCGTCGGCGATCCGCGTGGCGAGCTCCGTGTCGCCGCACCCGGCCGCGACCCGGGCGGCGAGCGTGGAGGCCAGGAACGGTCCGGGCGCCAGATGCTCCGCGAGGGCGGCGAAGAGGAGCGCCTCGTCATCGAGGCCGAGGCCGGAGCCGCGGTGCTCCTCGGCGAGGCCGAGGGTGAGCAGGCCCATCTCGGCGCCCTCGCGCCAGGCCGCGGCGTCGACTGCGGACGGCTGCCCGTCGCGTGTCCGGATGGCCTCGATCGGCATCCGCGACTCCAGGAAGTCGGTGGCCGCGGCGATGAGCTCGCGCTGGTCTTGTGAGGGGAGGAGGTCCATGTCAGCTCTCTTTCCTAATGCCGCTCATCGCGGCAGACCGAGGACGCGCTCCCCGATGATGTTGCGCTGGATCTCGGAGGTGCCTCCGCCGATGGACTGCGAGAAGGAGTAGAAGTAGTTGCCCACCCAGCCGTGCTGGTCCCACCGCGACGTGCCGCGCAGCGCGTCGGCCCCGACGATGTCCATCGCCAGCGCGGCGATCTCCTTGCACAGGTCGGCGTAGTAGAGCTTCAGCATCGAGCCGCGCGGACCTGGGGTGTCGGCCTTCATGGTGTGGCAGATGCCGACGTACGTCATCGCGCGCAGCGACGCGACCGAGGCGCGTGCCCGGGCCAGTCGGCGGGCGATCTCGTCGTCGGCGATCGCCGGCCGGCGCCCGTCCGGTCCGGTGTGGTCGCGGGAGAAGTCGATGAGGTCCTCGACCACCTTCGCGAGCCTGACCTGGTTGGCGGTGAACGCGGTGCCGCGCTCGAAGGAGAGCGTCGACATGGCCACGCTCCACCCGTCGTCGACGTCGCCGACGACGTTGGTCAGCGGGATGCGTACGTCGTCGTAGAAGACCTCGCAGAACTCCGCGCCGCCCTCCATCGTCCTGATCGGGCGGACCTCGATCCCGGGGGTGTGCATGTCGCAGATGACCCAGGTGATGCCCTGGTGCTTCGACCCGGTGCTGTCGGTGCGTACGAGCAGCTCCTGGTAGTCCGCGCAGGCCGCCGAGCTGGTCCAGATCTTCTGTCCGTTGACGACCAGGTGGTCGTTGTCGACGACCGCCTTCGTTCGCAGCGCGGCCAGGTCGGAGCCGGCCTCGGGCTCGGAGAAGCCCTGGCACCAGATCACCTCGCCCTTGAGGATGCGGGGGAGGTGGAAGGACTTCTGCTCCTCGTTGCCGCGCAGCATCAGGGTCGGTCCGGCGTGGCTGAGCCCGACGAAGCAGGCGTCGATGCCGGGGAAGCCCTGGGCGGCGTACTCCTCGTACCAGATCAGCTGCTGGAGCAGGGTGAGCCCGCCACCGCCGTACTCGGTGGGCCAGGCGATGCCCGCCCAGCCGCCTTCCCACTGCGTACGCTGCCAGGCGAGGTCGTACTCGCGTATTCCGGCGTCGTCGCGAGGTCGGGGCTCGCGGGGCTTGTTCTCGGTGAGCCAGGTGCGCACCCGTTCACGGAACTCCACCTGTTCTTTCGTGAAGTCCAAATCCATCGGCAGACCTTCCAGGCAACGGACCCTCTCGGTCCGGGAGACATAGGAACACTCTAGGTGACATTAGCGTCAGATAACAGTCCTGGGGTCAAAGAGATCCATACTGCTTCGCCAGTCCTTCGGCGCCGCGGGCCAGCAGGGTGACGTCAGCTCCGACGAGGACGAAGCGGGCGCCGGCGGCCAGGTAGCGACGGGCGATCGTCTCGTTGAACGCGTTGACCCCAGCAGCCTTGCCTGAGGCGGCAATCGTCGCGATCGTGCGCTCGATCGTGGCGACGACATCGGGATGCTCGGGCTGGCCGAGGCGGCCGAGGGACGCGGCCAGGTCGGCGGGTCCGATGAAGACCCCGTCGATCCCTTCGACGTCGAGGATCTGGGGCAGGGCGTCGAGACCGGCGGCCGACTCCACCTGGACGGTGACGCTCAATGTGGTGGACGCGGTCGTCAGATAGTCGGAGATCCGGTTCCACTGCGAGGCTCGTGCGAGCGCGCTGCCGACCCCGCGGATACCCTCGGGTGGATAGCGCGTGGCCGCGACCACGGCCCTGGCCTCGTCGGCCGACTCGATCATCGGCACGATCAGGTTGGTCACCCCGAGGTCGAGGAGCTGCTTGATGGCGACCGGGTCGAAGACGGCCGGGCGCACCAGCACCTCGACCGGGTAGGCGGCCACCGCCTGGAGCTGGGCCAGCGTCGAGCGTAGGTCGTTGGGAACGTGCTCCTGGTCGAGCATCAGCCAGTCCAGGCCCGACCCGGCGCAGATCTCCGCGGTGTAGGCGCTTCCCGACGCGATCCACATCCCGGCCTGGGGTCGCTCGCCGAGTCGTTCGAGCCAGCGGTTCATGACAGCTCCTCACGGGCGAAGGCGCACGAGACGGTGCCGAGCGGGCCGTAGTCGGCAACGAACGTGTCGCCCGGCAGGGCGAAGACCGGCTTGGTGAACGAGCCGGCGAGGATCACCTCGCCCGCCTGCAGCGACACCCCGTGGGGCGCGAGCCGATTGGCCAGCCAGGCGACGCCGTTGGCGGGGTGGTTGAGCACCGCGGCGGCGACGCCCGACTCCTCGATGGAGGCGTTGCGCAGCAGCAGGGCGGAGACCCAGCGCAGGTCGACGTCGTGCGGGCGTACGACCCGGCCACCGAGCACGATGCCCGCATCGGCTGCGTTGTCGGCGATGGTGTCGACGATGGTACGCAGGTGGCCCGTCTCCGGATCGCTCATCTGCACCCGGGCGTCGAGGATCTCCAGTGCCGGGGTGACGTACTCGCTGGCGCGCAGCACGTCGTAGAGCGTGACGCCGGGACCGGTCAGGTCCGCACCGAGCACGAAGGCCAGCTCGACCTCGACCCGCGGCTGGATGAACCGGCCGGCCGGGACCGTGCCGCCGTCGTCGAAGAACATGTCGTCGAAGATGGCCCCGTAGTCGGGCTCGTCGATGGAGACCGCCCGCTGCATGACCTTCGAGGTCAGCCCGATCTTGCGGCCCCGAACGGCCCGGCCGTCGGCGACCTTCAGGTCGACGAGCGCGCGCTGCACGGCGTACGCGTCCTCGATCGTCATCTCGGGGAAGTCCAGCGAGAGCTGGCGGATCGGCTTGCGAGCCTGTTCGGCCTCGTAGAGCCGCTGCGCGCACTCGGCGATGGTCTCGGGAAGCATCGGGGCGCTCACTTGGACAGGAAGGCGATCGCGGCCGGGTTGAACGTGGCCGGGTCCTCGAAGTGCGGCCAGTGGGCCACGCCGGGCATCTCGAGCACGTCGGAATCGGGGATGAGCCGAGAGACGGTGCGCGCCGTGCTCATGTATTCGCTGTGGTCCTTGCCCGCCGCGACGACGAGCGTCGGGGCCTGGATCGTCTTCCACGCCTCCTCGGGGATGAGGTTGCGATCGCGAGCCTCGGCGTCCTGCAGGATCAGCAGCCGGTCGATGGTCTCGCGGGTGTCGTCGCGGCGGTAGATCGCCTGGCGCAGCGCGATCAGGTCGGGGAGGCGGTTGGCCTCCTCGGCGATCAGATGGGCGAAGACCTTGTGGATCGAGTCCCAGGTCGGGTTCTGCACCGCGGCGGTGCGCTCGGCCCGGATCCGGGCCATGTTGGAGGCCGTGGCGATCAGCCCGGCCGGCGACATCAGGATCATCCGGTCCACTCGCTCCGGGTGGGATACGGCGGTGGCCGCGCAGACCCATGCGCCCAGCGACATTCCGATGAAGTGTGCCTTCTCGATGCCGAAGTGGTCGAGCACGCCGAGGGCCTGGCGGACGTAGACCGGGATCTCGTAGTCGTAGTCGGGCTTCTCGGAGAAGCCGTTGCCGACCATGTCGACGGCGATGCAGTGGAAGTGCTCGGAGAGCGCGGACAGGTTGGGCGCGAACGTCTCCCAGTGGCCGCCGGTGCCGTGCAGCATGATCACCGCCGGCAGGTCGGGGGAGCCCGCCTCGGCGTACCGGGTGCGGACGCCGCCGATCTCGACGAAGCCCTGCCGGAAGTCGAGCTCACGCAGGAATCCCCAGATGCTGCGGTGGTCCGCGGGCTGATCGGTGGCGGTCTGCGTGGTCGTAGCGGTGCTCAACGTGGTCTCGCTCATCGGTGAACCTTCCGGTATCGGGTGCGTCACGGCCTGTGGCGCGAGTCTCAATCTGACGACTCCGTCTTAATAGTACGTCTGAGTCGTAGTCTGCCGTCGCTCCGCCTGTTTGGCCAGTCTTTGGCGGGCATTGGGGCCTCGTCTCGGTCTGTCTCCAATGCTTCACAGGGGCTTGTTTCTGACAGTCGTATGCGATAAAACATGAGAGCCATCGATCCAATGAGTTCCAGTGAGTAGGTCAGCAGACGCAATGACGCAGGAAGAGCGCATCCGCCCGGTCATCCGGCAGGAGCTGGCGACGCTGGCCAACGAGTTCGCCGTCGTCCGCGTCTCGCTGGACACCACGGGCAATGGCCCGCGTCTGCTCGTCGAGGACGTCGAGACGGGCGAGCAGATCTTCCTCTCCCCGCTCGAGCTCGCCTGCCTGACCCAGGCCACCCCGGACGACCGGGTGGAGTGGATGCGCGTCGGCGCCTACCGTGACGAGCGCCCCCCGCGTCCTGAACCCACCGGCGAACCCGAAGGCGTGCAGTGACCTCCGCCGATGTGGCCCTGGTCGGGCTCGGCATGACCGAGATGTCGCTGACCCCCGGGCGTACGCCGCAGGGGCTCGCCCGCGAGGCCGTCGGCCTGGCGCTCGCCGACGCCGGGCTGACCCGCGCCGACGTCGACGGGCTGCTGGTCGGCACCTCCCAGGGCGTGCGCCCCGACCGGCTCGGCGTCACCTTCGCCGCCCAGGGCGGCTTCGGCGACCTGCGCCTGCTCGAGCACGTCGAGATCAAGGGCGCCACGACCATCGCGATGATCCAGCGCGCCGCCCTGGCCATCGCGACCGGGGCGGCGAGCACCGTCGTCTGCGTCTTCGCCGACGCGCCGCTGGTGGCGGGCAAGGGCGCCGGCTCGACCTACGCCCACAGCGGCGGCCAGTCCGGCGTACGCGGCCTGGAACGTGCCTCCGGCGTGCTCGGCTCGGTGCCGACGTACGCCCTGCTCGCCCAGCGCTGGATGCACGTCAGCGGCGGCACCCCTGAGGACCTGTGCGCCGTCGCGGTGACCACCCGCGCCTGGGCGCTCGGCAATCCCGCTGCCGTGGTGCGCAAGCCGCTCGACGCCGAGGGCTACCTCGCCGCGCCGATGATCGCCGACCCGCTGCGCCGGCTCGACTGCGCCCGCCCGGTCAACGGCGCGGTCGCGGTCGTGGTCACCGGCGACCCCGGTCTCGGCAACCCGATCCGGGTGAACGTACGCGGCACCGGCCGCGCGCACCCCGTACGCCACCGCCGAGCGGGCCGAGAGTCCTGGTTCGGCGGCGGTCGCCGGGCGGTCGACGATGCGCTCGACGCCGCCCGGATGACTCGCGGCGACCTCGACGTCGCTGAGCTCTACGACCCGTTCTCCGTGGTCACCCTGATGCTGCTGGAGGAGTACGCGCTCACCGGAGGCGTGCCCGCCGGCAAGTTCGTCGCGTCCGGCGAGACCAGTCGCGGGGGAGCGCTGCCCACCAACACCGGCGGCGGCCAGCTCTCCGGCTTCTACCTCCAGGGCATGACTCCGCTGGCCGAGGCGCTGGTCCAGCTCCGCGGCGAGGGCGGAGAGCGCCAGGTCGACGGCGCCGCCACCGCCCTGGTCGGCGGCATCGGCGGTCGCATCGACCATCACGCGGCCCTCATCCTGGAACGTGCGGCATGACGACCGACTGGCTCCTGAGCGAGACCCTCGCCCCGCAGGTCGAGGGCGACCTGCTCGCCCCGCTCTACGAGGCGGCCGCGCACGGCGTACTCGCCCTGCCGTTCTGCGGCGAGTGCAGCACACCGCTCGACCTCGACCAGCAGGTCTGTGACGGCTGCGGTGCCGACGAGATCGCCTGGCGGCCGGTCGAGCCGGCCGGGACGGTCCACTCCGCGACCCGCGTCCACCGCCGCGAGCCGGGGCTGGTGGTCGCCGAGGAGCCCTACCCGGTGCTCGACGTCGAGCTCTCCAGCGGACACCGGCTGATCATGACGACCCGCACCGCACCGCCGGGTCTCCCACGTATCGGCGACCCGGTCGCCGTCGTCTTCCGCGAGCTGGGTGGGGTCTCCATCCCAGCAGCACTCACCACCCCATCCACATCGGAGGTCACCCCATGACCACAACGGACCCAGAGGTCCCGACCAGCGGGGCGTTCGACGTCTCGACGATCGTCAAGAACCATCGTGTGCACGGGTCGGTCTACACCTCCCCGGAGATCTTTCACCGGGAGATGGAGACGATCTTCCGCACCGGGTGGGTCTACGTCGCCCACGAGAGCGAGGTGGCGGAGGAGGGCGACTACCTGACTCGCCGGATCGGCCGCGACCCGGTGGTCGTCTCGCACGGCAAGGACGGCGTGATCCGGGTCCTGCTCAACCGCTGCAGCCACCGGGCCAACCGGCTGTGCAACGCCGAGTCGGGCAACGCGACCTCCTTCCGCTGCCCCTACCACGGCTGGACCTTCAGCAACGACGGCTCCCTGATGGCGGTGCCGATGCGCGGCGGCTACGGCGAGGAGTTCGCCAAGGTGCGCGAGCAGCTCGGCATGGCCGAGGCCCCCCGGGTCGACAGCTACGGCGGCTTCGTCTTCGCCTCGCTGGCTTCCGAGGGCATCTCGCTCAAGGAGCACCTGGGCGCCGCGATGGGCGCGATCGACCGGGTTCTCGACCTCTCGCCCACCGGCAAGATCGACCTCAGCCGGGGCTGGATGAAGCACCACCACCACGCCAACTGGAAGATGGTCGTGGAGAACAACGTCGACGGCTACCACGCGCTGTTCACCCACGCCTCGGTCTACGACGCGATCCGCCCCGCGAAGGTCTCCCACGTCCCGGCGAAGGTCAAGACGGTCGTCCGTGACCTCGGCGGCGGCCACTCCGAGATCGACTACTCCGCGGAGTACCGCAAGCTCGACGAGGAGTTCGTCTGGTACGGCCGGATCCCGCGCGCCAAGCTCCCCGAGTACGTCGAGGCGCTGGAGGCGGCCCACGGTCCGGAGAAGGCTCACGACGCTCTCGTCGTCGGCCCCGCGCACACCCTGATCTGGCCCAACCTGTTCCTCGCCGAGATGAACGTCATGTACGTCGAGCCGATCGCCACCGACGAGACGATCGCCTACACCGCCGCCGTCGTCATCCCGGGCCAGGAGAAGCTCAACCAGCGCACCATGCGCCGATCGGAGGGCGCGATGGGCCCGGCCGGCTTCCTCATCGCCGACGACGGCGAGATCGGCATGCGCAACCAGGCGGGCCTGGCCGCCCGCAACCCGGAGTGGCTCGAGCTCTCCCGGGGGCTCGAGACCGACGTCACGGACGAGACCGGGATCGTCAACAGCGACAAGAGCGCCGAGACCCCGCAACGCGGCTTCTACCGCCAGTGGGCCAGCGTCGTAGGACAGGAGATCCCCGCGTCATGACGATGATCGCAGCTCAGGACCAGCCCGCGTACCCGCGGAATCAGGTGGCCGCCCCCGGGCCGCTGCCGGCACCCGATGCCGACGTCGCCGCATACCTCTTCTATGAGGCCCGGCTCGCCGACGAGGGCCGCTACTCCGAGTGGGAGGAACTCTGGGAGGACGACGCCCTCTACTGGGTGCCGATGCACCCCGACGACGACCCGAAGATGAAGCTCTCCTACATCTATGACAACCGCAATCGGATCAAGAGCCGCGTCGCCCAGCTCAACACCGGCAACCGGCACTCCCAGACGCCGCCCTCGGTGATGCGGCGGCTGCTCAGCAACATGGAGGTCCTCGACGCCGACGAGTCCACCGTCACCGTCGCCTCCAACTTCGCCCTCTTCGAATACCGCTACGAGCAGCGGGTCTGGGCCGGTCGGGTCGTCCACAAGGTCAGGCGTACGCCGGAGGGCCTGCGCCTGGTCAACAAGACGGTCCACCTGGTCAGCGCCGGTGGTCCCGTCAACACCCTGGCCTTCCTGATCTGACCAGCCGGTCAACCCCGTACGAACCAGAATGTGAGGCAGCCCGTGCTGATCGGTCAGATCTCGACCAACAATGCCCGCCGCGTCCCGGACAAGGATGCGATCGTCGTGGACGGTCGCACGCTCTCGTGGGCCGATGTCGACGAGCGCGCCCGGCGCTTGGCCAACCACCTGGCCGGGGCCGGCCTCGGCAAGGGCGACCGGGTCCTGGTGATCGCCCGCAACACCGTCGAGTGGCCCGAGATCGTCTTCGCGCTCGCGAAGGCCGGGTTCATCGCGGTTCCGGTCAACATCCGGCTGGCGGCCGACGAGCTGGCCTACGCCCGCGACGACTCCGGCGCGCGGGGTGCGGTCATCCACACCGACCAGGTGGAGCGGTTCGGTGAGGAGCTGAAGAATCTCGACGTCGTGCTCGAGATCGGCGGCGCCGGCGTCGGCACCGACTACGAGTCGGCCCTGGCCGCCTCGACGGCGACCGACCCGACGCCGGCCGATCTGGTGCCGGACGACCCGCAGTTCATCCTCTACACCAGCGGCACGACCGGCCGGCCCAAGGGCGTGGTCAACACCCACCGCGGGATGCTCGCCCAGGTCGTCGACACCTCGATCGTGACCGAGGCGAACCGCGCGGACGTCTACCTCGCCACGACGCCGTTCTTCACCGCCGGCGGGATGGTGCGCACGCTCTCGTGGACCTATCTGGGTCAGACGATGGTGATCCACCAACGCTTCGACCCGCAGGCCGTCATCGACGAGATCGAGCGCAGCGGGATCACCTTCACGACCTTCATCCCGACGATGCTGCAGCGCACCCTGCGCATCCTGGAGGAGGGCCCGGCCCGCGACATGTCCAGCCTGCGCCGGATCAGCTACGGCTCGGCGCCGGTGCCACCGGGGCTGGCCGAGAAGGCGATGCGGCTGCTCGGCTGTGACCTGCAGCAGCGCTACGGACTGACCGAGTGCGGGGGCCAGGCGACGATCCTCACCCCGCAGGACCATCGCGACATGGTCGCCGGCAAGAACTCGATCCTGACCGCCTGCGGCCAGGAGACGCCGATGTGCTCGATCCGGATCGTCGACCAGGACGGCAACGAACTGCCCACCGGCGAGATCGGCGAGATCGTGATCGTCAGCGACGCCTCCGCGGTCGGCTACTGGAACCTGCCCGAGGCCAGCGCGAAGACGTTCCGGCCCGAGGGGCTGTGGTCGGGCGACCTCGGCTTCCTCGACGAGGAGCGCTACCTGCACGTCACCGGACGCAAGACCGACATGATCATCTCCGGCGGCTTCAACGTCTACCCGGGCGAGATCGAGCGAGTCATCGGCCAGCACCCGGCCATCGACCTGGTCGCGGTCGTCGGCGTCCAGGACCCGGAGTGGGGCGAGACCCCGGTCGCGGTCATGGTGCCGCGCGGCGAGATCGACACCGAGGAGCTCGGCACCGAGATCCAGACGCTGTGCCGCGAGAAGCTGGCCGGCTACAAGCAGCCGCGGCGCTTCGAGTTCCGCACCGAGCTCCCGCTCGGCCCGGCAGGCAAGATCCTCAAGCGCGAGATCGCCGCCGAGCTCAGCGCGGTGGGACGATGACCATGCCCGACAACCTCACCCAGGCGCTGTCCGAGAGCCC
Organism: Nocardioides sp. NPDC000445; assembly: GCF_040300245.1. Taxonomy (NCBI): domain Bacteria; kingdom Bacillati; phylum Actinomycetota; class Actinomycetes; order Propionibacteriales; family Nocardioidaceae; genus Nocardioides; species Nocardioides sp. NPDC000445. The sequence goes on from NZ_JBEPDH010000009.1 coordinate 81,323, forward strand.
GGCGGGCCTCTCCAGCACGACCATCTGGCAGCTCACCCAGGACCGGGCCGAGCTCACCCCCGACGCCGAGTTCGCCGTCGACGAGCATGGCCGACACGTGACCTTCGCGGCGTTCCGAGACCTGGCCGCGGAGCTCGCGGCGGGCATGATCGAGCGGGGCATACGCCGCGGCGACGTCGTCTCCTGGCAGCTCCCGACCAGCGTGGAGTCGATGGCGCTCTCGGTCGCGCTCACTCGGATCGGGGCGGTGCAGAACCCGATCATCCCGATGCTGCGAGCGACCGAGGTCGAGTTCATCACCCGCCAGGTGGACGCCCGGCTGCTGATCGTGCCGAGCAGCTACCGCGGCTTCGACCACGCCGCCATGGCGAAGCAGGTGCAGGCGCGTGTCGACGGCCTCGACGTGCTCGTCGTCGACGACGGCGAGTGGCCGGTCGGCGACCCCGGGAGCATCCCCGAGCCGCGTACCGACCCCGACGCGGTCGGCTGGATCTTCTACACCTCCGGGTCGACCGCCGCCCCGAAGGGCGTCAAGCACAGCGACGCCGGGCTGATCGCCGCGGCGCGTACGTTCGTGGTCAACCTGGAGCTCACCGCGGCCGACCGGCTCGCGGAGTTCGTCCCCGTCGCCCACGTCGGCGGCATCGCGCACATGCTCGATGCGCTGCTGGTGGGCCACGCGCTGATCATGAGCGCGGTCTTCGACCCGGTGGCCTGCGCCGACCTGCTGATCGAGCACGAGGCCACCCTGATCGGTTCGGGGCTGCCCTTCACCAACGCCTACCTGCAGCTGTCGGCCGAGCGCGGGGTCGCGCCGCTCTTCCCGCGCTCTCGGGCGACCCTCGGCGGCGGCTCCGGTCGCCCGCCGGGGCTGAGCGCGGCGACGGCCGAGCGCCTCGGCGGCGTCGGCATCATCTCCGGCTACGGCATGACCGAGTGCCCCTACATCACCTGGGGCACCCCGCACGACACCGCCGAGCAGCACGCGGTCTACGAGGGCATCCCGTCCGGTGGCGGCGAGGTGCGCATCGTCGGGCCCGACGGCGAGGTGCTCGGGGTCGGTGAGACCGGCGAGATCCGGGTACGCGGCCCGCAGCTCTTCCGCGGCTATGTCGATCCTGCTCTCGACGACGGCGCGCTGGACGAGGACGGGTTCTTCCGCACCGGCGACCTCGGCCACCTCGACGCCGACGGCCGCCTCGGCGTCACCGGGCGGCTCAAGGACGTCATCATCCGCAAGATGGAGAACATCTCGGCCCAGGAGGTCGAGGCCGTGCTGGTCGGCGACCCGGCCATCGCCGACGTCGTCGTGATCGGGCTCCCGGACGAGGTCTCGGGGGAGCGGGTGTGCGCGGTCGTGGTGCCGCAAGACCCGGCCGCGCCCCCGACGCTGGAGTCGGTGCGGGCCCACCTGCGCACGACGACCCTCAACGTACGCAAGTTCCCCGAGCAGATCGAGCTGGTCGACACGCTGGCCCGCAACTCGCTCGGCAAGATCGTCAAGTCGGACCTGCGACAGCGCTTCCTCGCTGCCGAGGGGCTCGACCCGAAGACATCGGAGAAGTCATGACGGATCCTCGCTTCAAGACCATCGAGTACGACGTGACCGACCACGTCGCCACGATCACCCTCGACCGTCCCGAGCGGCTCAACAGCTTCAACCAGACGATGACCGAGGAGATCGCGCAGGTGTGGGCCGAGGTCCGCGACGACGACGACATCCGCGTCGCCGTGCTGCAGGCGAACGGCGAGCGGGCCTTCTGCACCGGCATCGACGTGGAGGAGGGCGCGTGGTGGGCCCACCTGAGCCCGTGGAACCAGGAGGACCCGGGGATGTCGCTGGGCCCTCGCCACCACCGGGTGTGGAAACCGGTCATCTCTGCCGTGCACGGCATGGCGGCGGGCGGCGCGATGTACTTCCTCAACCAGTCCGACATCGTGATCTGCTCCGAGGACGCGACCTTCTTCGACCCGCACGCGAACGCCGGCATCGTCTCCTCGCTCGAGCCGATCGGCATGCTCGCCCGCGGCGTGAACCTCGGTGAGGTGTTGCGGTGGGCGCTGCTGGGCAGCGACGAGCGGATGACCGCGGCGACCGCGCTGCGGGCCGGGATCGTCAGCGAGGTCGTCCCGTCTGACGAGCTGCGCGAACGCGCCCAGCAGCTCGCCGGCGAGATCGCCGGCCGCCGCCCCGAAGGGATCCAGGGCACCGTACGCGCGATCTGGGAGTCGCTGGAGATGGTGCCGGCCACCGCGCTCCGCAACGGCCTGTCCTACACGCAGATCGGCAACGCCGGTAGCGGGCGCAGCGACTCCCGTACCAACAAGCGCCCGCCGCGCTTCCGCTGACCACCCGAGCTCGACGAGGAGACCTCTGATGACCACCGAGACCGAGACCGTGCCGGCGTTCAGCCTGCTGATCGGCGGGACCGAGACGCCTGCGAGCAAGGGGCGGACGTACGAGAGCATCGACCCGTACACCGGTCAGCCGTGGGCGGTCGTGCCCGACGGTGACACGACGGACGTCGACCGGGCGGTCGCTGCGGCGCGCGACGCGCTCAACGGGCCGTGGGGCCGGCTCAGCGCCACCGAGCGTGGCCGCCTGCTCCACCGCCTGGCCGACGTGATCGAACGTGAGGCCGACCAGCTCGCCGACTACGAGGTACGCGACGGCGGCAAGCTGCTGCGTGAGATGTCGGGCCAGATGCGTGGCCTGCCCGACTACTACCGCTACTTCGCCGGGATGGCCGACAAGCTGGAGGGGACGGTGATCCCGACCGGTAAGTCCAACTACCTCGTCTACACCACCCACGAGCCGGTCGGCGTGGTCGGCGCGATCACGCCGTGGAACTCGCCGCTCCTGCTGCTCACCTGGAAGCTCGCCGCCGGGCTGGCCGCAGGCTGTACGTTCGTGGTCAAGCCCAGCGACCACACCCCTGTCTCGACCCTGGCCTTCGCCCGGCTCTTCGAGGAAGCAGGGTTCCCGCCGGGCGTCATCAACGTCGTCACCGGATGGGGACCGGAGACGGGGGCGGCACTGGCTGCGCACCCCGGCGTCGACAAGATCGCCTTCACCGGATCCACTGGCACCGGCATCAAGGTCGGTCAGGCCGCGATCAGCAACATGACCCGCTTCACTCTCGAGCTCGGCGGCAAGTCGGCACAAGTCGTCTTCCCCGACGCCGACCTGGACGCGGCCGCCAACGGTGTCATCTCCGGCATCTTCGCGGCCACCGGCCAGACCTGCCTGGCCGGCTCGCGCCTGCTCGTGCACGAGGACGTCGCCGAGGAGCTGGTGGCCAAGGTCGTCGCCCGCGCCTCGAGGATCGTGCTGGGCGACCCGCGCGACCCGGCCACCGAGATGGGCCCGGTCTCCAACGCACCTCAGTACGAGAAGGTGCTCTCCCACTTCGCCGCCGCGCGTGAGGAGGGTGCGACCATCGCGTACGGTGCCGAGCCGGCGGGCGAGCTCGGGGGCTACTTCGTACGCCCGACCGTTCTCACCGACGTCACCCCGCACATGCGTGCGGTCGCCGAGGAGATCTTCGGGCCGGTCCTGGCCGTCTCCACCTTCCATGACGAGGACGAGGCGATCGCCGCTGCCAACGGCACCGACTTCGGCCTGGCCGGCTCGGTGTGGACCAACGACGTCCACCGCGCCCACCGGGTCGCCGCCCGGCTGCGCGCCGGCACGGTCTGGGTCAACGCCTACCGCGCGGTGGCACCCAGCGTCCCCTTCGGCGGCATGGGAGCCAGCGGCGTCGGGCGCGAGAACGGCCTGGAGGCCGTCAAGGACTTCACCGAGACCAAAGCCGTCTGGATCGAGCTCAGCGGGGAGACCCGCGACCCGTTCACCCTCGGCTGACCCACCACCACGAAGGACCATCACCATGTCAGAGAAGATCGAAGCCGTCATCGTCGCTGGTGCTCGCACAGCGATCGGCACCGCCTTCAAGGGCACCCTGCGCGACACCACCGCCATGGAATTGGCCGAGGTCGTCCTCCGCGAGGTGCAGGAGCGCTCGGGCCTCGACGTCGCCGACGTCGACGACATCATCCTCGCCGAGTCGAACTACGGCGGCGGTGACATCGCCCGGCACGCCGCGGTCGTCACCGGCATGACCCAGGTGCCTGGGCAGGCGATCAACCGGCACTGCGCGGGCGGCCTGACCGCGATCGGCAACGCCGCGGCCCAGATCCGCTCCGGAGCCGAGCGCGCGATCATCGCCGGTGGCACCCAGTCGACCTCCACCTCGCCGTTGCAGCAGTTCCGTACGCCCGGCACGCTCGACCAGTTCACCGAACGGTGGATGCCGCCCACGCACCCGGACACGCCCGAGGCCCCCAACATGGACATGTCGATCTCGGTCGGCTGGAACACCGCCAAGGAGGTCGGCCTGACCCGAGAGGAGATGGACGCCTGGGCGTTCCGCTCCCACCAGCGTGCCGTCGCGGCCATCGACGCAGGTGCGTTCAAGGACGAGATCGTGCCGGTCCAGGCCCGCCAGGCCGATGGCACCACCGTCACCTTCGACACCGACGAGCACCCGCGCCGCGGCACCACTCTGGAGAAGCTGGCCTCGCTCAACCCGCTCCACCCCGAGATCGAGGACTTCTCCATCACCGCCGGCAACGCCAGCGGCATGAACGACGCAGCCGCTGCGGTCATGGTGGTCTCCAGCGAGCTCGCCGCCGAGAGGGATCTGGAGGCGCTCGCCGTCGTCCGGGCCTGGGCCGCCACCGCGACCGAACCGGCCCGAATGGGCCTCGCGCCGCTCGACGTCATCCCGAAGGTCCTGGACCGGGCGGGTCTGGCCATCGCCGACATCGACCTGTGGGAGATCAACGAGGCGTTCGCGTCCGTACCGGTCGCGGCCTGCAAGAAGCTCGGCATCGACGAGGAGCGTGTCAACACCGCCGGCAGCGGCTGCAGCCTCGGTCACCCGGTCGCGGCCTCGGGCACCCGCATGGTCATCACCCTGATCAACGAGCTCCGCCGCCGCGGCGGCGGTCTGGCCGTGGCCGCCATGTGCGCGGGCGGCGGTCAGGCAGGAGCGGTCGTCATCGAGGTGCCCGCGCCCGCCGAAGGCAGGTGAGCGCCGTGGACGCGACGGTCGAGGCAGAGCGAGTCAGCCTTCCGGGGGCCGGGCTCCGGCTCGCGGCGGATCGCTGGGCCACCCGTGAGGCGGGGCCGGACCCCAAGGGCGTCGTCGTGCTGCTGCACGGCGGCGGGCAGACCCGGCATTCGTGGCGTCGTACGGGGGAGCGGCTGGCCGTCGACGGCTGGGTGGCGTACTCGGTCGACCTGCGCGGCCACGGGGACAGCGACTGGTCCGCGGACGGCGACTACGGCATGGAGGTCATGATCGCCGACCTGCGCGAGCTCGTCGCCCACATCCGGAGAGTCGAGCCGCAGGTTCCGTTGACGCTGGTGGGCGCGTCCCTCGGCGGCAAGGTCTCCCTGATCGCGGTCGGTGAGGATCCCGCGCTCGCCGAGGCGCTGGTGCTGGTCGACATCGCCGTCCGGGTCGAGCGGAAGGGCGCGGGCCGGGTCAAGGCCTTCATGCAGGGCGCGCCCGAGGGGTTCGGCTCGCTCGAGGAGGCGGCTGCGGCAGTCTCCGCCTACAACCCGCACCGGAGTCGCACCGGAAGCCTCGACGGGCTGCGGAAGAACCTCCGGCTGCGCGACGGCCGCTGGCACTGGCACTGGGACCCGGCGATGATGCGCCTGGACCGGCCCGCCGACGAGGACGTCGACTCCGCGATGAGCGAGGCGATCTACGCCCGCTCGCGGGCCGCATCCCGGCAGATCCGGCAGCCCGTGCTCCTGGTGCGCGGCGTCCAGTCCGACGTGATCTCGGACGCCGGCGTGGCCGAGATGCGCGAGCTGATCGGGCACATCAGCGTCGTCGACGTACGCGAGGCCGGGCACATGGTCGCCGGCGACGACAACGACATCTTCACCGCCAACCTCCTCACCTACCTCGATGAGGCCCTCCAACCATCCGCGAAGGAATGAGCACATGAGCATCGACACCGACGCCGCCAACAAGGTGCTGGGCGGGCTGCGGCCGTTCCCGGTCGCGGTCACGACCATCGACGGCGGCTTCGCCAACGGGCTGATGTCACTCTCGGCGGGTGCCGCCAGCATCGTCCCCGAGGCACCCCGGGCGACGATCAGCCTGACCAAGTACAACCTGACCCACGACCTGGTGGTGAACTCCGGCATCTTCGTGATGCACCTGCTCAGCGCCGAGGACGACCAGATCGAGGAGTCGCTCGAGATCCTGATGACGCTCGGCGGCAGCTCGGGCCGCGACGGCGACAAGCTGGGCAAGCTGCGTACCAAGACCGGGGTGACCGGCGCTCCGGTGCTGCTCGGTGCGCACAGCTACGTCGAGGCGAAGGTGGTCGGCACCCTCGACGTGCAGGAGAGCTCGATCTTCGTCGGTGACGTGGTCGCCGCGGAGATCCTCAACCCCGGCCACCGGCTCCAGATCGGCGAGGCGTGGGGGAAGCTGCCGAAGGAGTGGATCGAGCAGTACGAGACCAACCACGGCCCACAGCTCGACAACGCCCGCACGCGCCGTTTCGCCGAGGACGGCTGATGTCGACGGTGACCGAGCTGGGCCACACCGGCGCCTGGGAGCTGCCCGAGGAGCTGGTTGCTCTGCGCGACACTGTCCGTCGATTCATGAAGGCCGAGGTGCAGCCGCTGGAGTCGACCCTCCCGCACGACACAGCCGGCCTGCCCCGCGACCTGTTGGTCGACCTGCAGGCGAAGGCTCGCAAGATCGGTCTCTGGTCTCTGCAGACCCCCGAGGAGCACGGCGGAGCGGGGCTGAGCCTGCTGGGCCAGGTGGTCGTCGCCGAGGAGGCCGCCAAGTGCCGGATGGGCGCGTTCTTCCCGGCCCTGGGCGCCTTCGGCGGCAACCCGCCGATCGTCATGTACGGGGCCACGAAGGAGCAGTTCGCGCGCTTCGCGCAGCCGATCCTCGACGGCACCGCCACCAAGGCGTACACCGCGATCAGCGAGCCCGGCGGCGGCTCCGACCCGGCCCGGGCGATCCAGCTCAAGGCGGTGCGGGACGGTGACGCGTACGTCCTCAACGGGTCGAAGATGTGGACCAGCCATGCCGACGGCGCCGACTGGGGCGTCGTCTACGCGCGCACCGGCGAGGGCCGCGGCGGCATCTCCTGCTTCATCGTCGAGAAGGACACCCCCGGCCTGAGCATCCGACGGATCGAGGTGATGGCCTCATTCGCACCGTACGAGCTCCACTTCGACGACGTCCGGATCCCGGTGGAGAACCTGATCGGCGAGGAGGGCAAGGGCTTCGCCCAGGCCAGCTCGACGCTGGTCAACGGCCGGATCCTGTACGCCGCCGGCCCGATCGGCATCGCCCAGGAGGCCCTCGACCTGGCCTGCGCCTGGGCCAAGGACCGCGACGTGTTCGGCGGCAAGCTCGCCGACAAGCAGGGCATCCAGTGGATGCTCGTCGACTGCGAGGTCGAGCTGCGCGCCGCGCGGCTGCTCACCTACCAGGCGGCCTGGAACGCCGACCTCGGCAAGGACGTACGCGTCGACGCCTCGGTCGCCAAGATGTACGGCACCGAGGCGGCCTACCGGATCCTCGACCGCTGCATCCAGATCCACGGCGCGCTCGGCCTCGCCGAGGAGCTGCCGCTGGAGCGGTGGTTCCGCGACCTGCGGGTCAAGCGGCTCGGCGAGGGGGCCACCGAGGTCCAGCGCGTCGTCATCGCCCGCGACCTGCTGCGCTGACCCTGGCAACACGACACGAGCGGAGATGGCTGTGAAGACGAACCTGATGTTCCCGATGCGGGCGGTGAAGCGCTTCCCGGAGTGGATCGGCGAGGGCAGCCTCGGTGAGCTGGCCCGTTTCGTGGAGGACGCCGGCTTCGACGGCTTCTCCGTCAGCGAGCACCCCTACCCCGACAAGGCGTGGCTGGCCAACGGCGGGCATCACGCCTTCGACCCGTTCGTCGCGCTCTCCATCGCCGCCGAGGCGACTCGGCGGCTCGAGCTGATCACGTACGTCATGGTCGCCGGCTACCGCAGCCCCTATCTCGCGGCGAAGTCGGCCGCCAGCCTCGACCTGCTCTCCGGCGGCAGACTCACCCTCGGTCTGGCGGCGGGCTACCTGGAGACCGAGTTCGCGGCCCTGGGCGCCGACTTCAAGCGGCGCGGAAAGCTTCTCGACGAGGGTATCGCCGCGATGCGCGCCACTTGGTCGGGGAAGGAGCACGACGGGCCCGAGTTCGGCATCGCCGGGCACGAGTCCCTGCCGTTGCCCGCCCAGCCGGGTGGCCCGCCGATCTGGATCGGGGGCAACAGCAAGGCCGCCCGCCGCCGCGTCGTGGAACTGGCCGACGGCTGGCTGCCGATGGCGCAGTCGGCGCAGACGGCGGCGATCACCCGAACCCCGCCGCTGGAGGACCTCACCACCCTGCGGGCGCTGATCGACGAGCAGAACAAGCGTCGCGCCGACCTCGGCCGAGGGCCGATGGAGGTGAGCTTCGTGCCGTTCGAGAAGGGCCTGCTGCGTACCGGCGCCGCGGAGTTCGCCGCCGCCGTCGCCCCCCGGCTCGAGGAGTATGCCGAGGCCGGGGTCACCTGGCTGACGATAGAGCCGGACAGCCGGTCCTACGCCGATTTCAGGCGCGACGTCGCGGTCATGAGCGAACACCTGCTCCGCTGTTGACGGCCAAAAACTGACACCCGTGACCACATAGCCCGATGCGTCGACCACGCCTCGGGCCATGTGGTCGTACTGTCTTTTTGGGCGAGTAGGTGGCTCAGTTTTGTCCGCGACGTGATCGGCGACACATTTTTCCCTTCGATCCGTAGCGGTAGGCATCCTTCATGATCTAACGTCTGTGTCACTGATCACACTTCCATTCGAAGGGACTGCCGCCGATGACGCAGCATCTCGTGTTCCTCTTGCTCGGCCTCGGCAACGGAGCCGTCTTCGGGGCGCTGGCCCTCGCCATCGTGCTGACCTACCGAAGCTCCGGAGTGCTCAACTTCGGCAGCGGCGCGATCGCCCTCTATGTCGCCTACGTCTACGCCTTCCTGCGCCAGGGGCAGATCCTCCTGCCGATCCCCGGGCTGCCCAACACTGTCGACTTCGGCCAGCCGCTCGGACTCTGGCCGGCGCTGGTCATCTCGCTCGCCTTCGGGGCGCTGCTCGGCCTGCTGCTCTACGTCGCCGTCTTCCGGCCGCTCCGGACCGCGCCCCCGGTGGCCAAGGCGGTCGCCGCCCTCGGCCTCTCGCTGCTGGTCACCGGCCTGCTCGCCGAGAAGATCGGCACCGACGCGGTCGCCGTCGCGCCGATCTTCCCCGTCGAGCAGTGGCGCAGCGGTGACCTCTTCGTCTCCTCCGACCGCGTCTACTTCGCGCTCACCATGCTCGGGCTCGCGGTCCTTCTCGCACTCGCGTTCCGGTTCACGAAGTTCGGCCTCGCCACCCGAGCCGCGGCCGAGACCGAGCGCGGCGCCTACCTCAGCGGCATCTCGCCGGATCGGATCGCGGCCTACAACTGGATGCTCAGCTCGGCGGTCGCCGGCCTGGCCGGGATCCTGATCGCCCCCATCGTCCCGCTGGTCCCCGTCGCGTACACCCTCTTCATCGTCCCGGCCCTGGCAGCAGCGATCGTCGCGCGCTTCCAGTTCGTCATCTGGGCGGTCGTGGCGGGCATCGCGATCGGTGCGCTCCAGTCCGAGGCGCAATACCTGCAGACCGCCTACCCGTCGCTGCCCTCCTCCGGCCTGCCCGAGCTGATCCCGCTGGTCATCATCCTGCTCGTGCTCGTGGTGCGTGCCCGGTCGCTGCCGGCCCGCGGCGCGATCATCCTGCAGACGCTCGGACGTGCACCGCGCCCGCGTCACGTGCTCACGACCACCCTGATCATGACGGCGGTGTCCGTGCTGGCGCTCGTCCTGCTCCAGGACCGCTGGCGCAACGGCCTGATCACCACCTTCATCATGGCGATCATCGCGCTCTCGATCGTGATCGTGACCGGGTACGCCGGCCAGGTCTCCCTCGCCCAGCTGACCATTGCCGGCGCGAGCGGCTTCCTGATGGCGCCGATCGGCGAGCAGCTGCACATCCCGTTCCCCCTGGCCCCGATCGTCGGGGCGTTGGCGGCGATGGTCCTCGGGGTGGTGATCGGGCTGCCGGCGCTGCGCATCCGCGGGCTCACCGTCGCGGTGGTGACCTTGGCGCTCGCCTTCGCCGTCGAGGCGTTCTGGTTCCGGAACCTCGACTTCGTCGGCACCTCGGGCGTACGCGTCGACCCACCGACACTGTTTGGCTGGGACCTCGGCATCGGCGCCGGCGCCGACTATCCACGCATCCGCTTCGGGCTGCTGTGCCTGCTCGTCCTGGTCGCAGTCGCCGTCGGCGTCGCGCGGCTGCGACGCAGCCAGCTCGGTGCGCAGATGCTCGCCGTACGCGCCAACGAGCGCTCCGCGGCCGCGGCCGGTGTCAACGTGGTCCGGATCAAGATCCTGGCGTTCGCGATCGCCGCTTTCGTCGCGGGGCTCGGCGGGTCGCTCATGGCCTATCAGCAGCAGACGATCAGTGAGACGTCCTTCTCGGCGATGGCCGGGCTGTTCCTGTTCGCCACGGTCTACCTCGCCGGGATCACCTCGGTCTCGGGCGGTCTCCTGGCAGGCGTCACCGCGGCCAACGGCATCTTCTTCATCATGATCGACGAGGTCTTCTCGGCGGGCGGCTGGTACCCCGTCGTCGCCAGCGTGCTCCTGGTGTTCACCGTCATCCTCAACCCCGAGGGCATCGTCGGCCCCGCCCACGCCCTGATCGCAAAGCGTCGGCAGACGGTCGGGCGAGACGCCGTCGTCGGCTCGGGCGCCTCCTTCGACGATTCCGAGAAGACCGAGCACGTCGGCATGGACGCCGAGGCCTCCATCGAGCTGGAGCTGCGCGGCGTCGCGGTCCACTACGGCGGCGTCGTCGCGGTCAAGGATGTCTCGATGACCGCGCCGCGAGGCTCCATCGTCGGGCTGATCGGCCCCAACGGTGCGGGCAAGACGACCCTGATCGACGCGATCAGTGGCTTCGCCCCGCACACCGGCGAGATCGTCCTGGCCGGCGAGCCGCTCCAGGATCTCCTGCCCCATCAGCGGATCCGTGCCGGCTTGGGCCGTACATTCCAGGCGATCGAGCTCTACGAGGACCTGAGCGTGCTGGAGAACGTCAAGGTCGGCCTCACCGCCTCCGGTCATCGGCCGGAGGCCCCGGGAGCGCCGAGGAGCGGCGACACCGAGCGGATCGAGGCGGTCTTCCGGCTCCTCGGTCTCGACGCGGTCCGCGAGCGCCCGGCGGGTGAGCTCTCCCAGGGCCAGCGCCAGCTGGTCTCCATCGCGCGTGCCCTGGCCGGCCACCCCCGAGTGCTCCTGCTCGATGAGCCGGCCGGCGGTCTCGACACCGCCGAGAGCACCTGGCTCGCCGAACGCCTGCGGCGGATCCGCGACAGCGGCGTCACGATCATCGTGGTCGACCACGACATGGGCCTGATGCTGAGCCTGTGCGACCAGATCACGGTCCTCAACTTCGGCGAGGTGATCGCGTCCGGTACGCCGGCCGAGATCCGCGTCGACCCCCGCGTCGCCGAGGCGTACCTCGGCTCCCAAGCAGACAAGGTGGCCACGGCATGACGTCGAAGATCGAAGAGTCGGGCGAGCGCCCCACACCGGTGCTCGAGTGCCGGGGACTGGCTGCCGGGTACGGTGCGGTGACGGTCGTGCGAGATCTGGACGTGAGGCTCTCCGCCGGTCAGGTGCTCGCAGTCCTCGGCCCCAATGGCGCCGGGAAGACGACGGTGATGACGACGCTGGCCGGCCTCCTGCCCCGGATCGAGGGCGAGGTGGTGGTCAACGGCACGCCGTTGCCCAGCGCCCGTCCCGGCGCTGCCAACAAGGCGGGGCTCGTTCTCGTCGCCGACGACCGCGCGCTGTTCACCAGCCTCTCGGTCAGAGAGAACCTCCAGATCGCCCAGAAGAGCGGAGGCCCGAGCCTCGAGGCCACCATGGAGATGTTCCCGGCGCTGAAGAAGCGGCTCAAGGTCTCCGCCGGCTCCATCTCCGGAGGCGAGCAGCAGATGCTCGCCGTCGCGAGGGCACTCGTGCAGCAGCCCAAGGTGCTGCTCATCGACGAGATGAGCATGGGTCTGGCCCCCGTCATCGTCGAGGAGCTGCTTCCCGTCGTACGCCGCATCGCCGACGAGACCGGAGCCGTGGTCGTGCTCGTGGAGCAGCATGTCCACCTCGCCCTCGAGGTCGCCGACGAGGCGCTGGTGCTGGTGCACGGCGACGTACGCCTGCAGGGAAGCGCCGCGGAGCTGGCTGTTCACCCCGAGCGGCTCGAGGCGGCCTACCTGGGCGAGGCCGCCGCGGTCTGAAGCCGGGCCCGAGAACCGCTCGGGCACAGGGAAGGAAGGTAGCGCCATGACACGATCCCTCGAGGGCAAGGTGGCCCTCATCAGCGGGACGGGTGGCGGCATCGGTCGCGCCGGAGCGTTGCGCTTCGCCGAGGCCGGCGCCCGGGTGGTCGGCTGCGACGTCGACGCCGAGAGTGCGGCACAGACGCAGGCGCTGGTCACCGAGGCGGGCGGCACGATGATCGATGTCTCGCCGCTCGACCTCGGCGATCTCGAGGAGTGCCGGCGGTGGGTGGACCGGGCGGTGACCGGGTTCGGCCAGGTGGATGTGCTGTGGAACAACGCCTCCACGGGCGCCTTCGGCACCATCGAGTCGATGACGGCGCAGGAGTGGGACCGCTCGATCCGCAACGAGCTCACCCTGGTCTTCCTTGCCACGAAGGCGGCCTGGTCGCAGCTGGGCGCGGGCGGCGGACTGATCATCAACACCGCCTCGGTCGCCGGGCATGGCGGCAGTGTCGCCGGGATCGCTCACTCCGCGGCCAAGTGGGGCGTACGCGGCATGACCCACGTCATGGCCGCCGAGGGCGCCCCGCGCGGCATCCGGGCGGTCAGCATCAGCCCCGGCGTCGTCGAGACGCCCGGTTCTGCCGAGCAGCTCTCCCAGCCCGGGGTGCTCGACGGGCTGCTGGCGAAGTCGCTGGTGCCGCGACTGGGTCAGCCTGACGACATCGCCAAGCTCGCTGCCTACCTCGCCTCGGACGACGCCTCGTTCGCCACCGGCGCCGACTTCCGCGTCGACGGCGGCCTGGTCAACCACTGATCTCCCACACCACCGCCGAGTCGGCTCGTCCTGACGGACAGGACGAGCCGACTCGGCGGTTTGTCAGCTGCTCAGCAGGGTGCGCTGCTCATCGGGGTCGACGAGCTTGATCCGTGGCCGTCCGGACTCGCGGCCGAGCTGCTTCTCACGGCCGTCGATCTTGGCCCAGGCGTCCATGCCGACGCCGACGGAGGGGATCTCGCCGGTCGGGTCGGGCAGGAGACCGGCCTCGAAGTCGGCCACCAGGGCACCGACGGTCTCCTTCGCGCACCACTTGTTGGCGCCGATCCCGCCGGACGGACCGCGCTTGATCCAGCCGGAGACGTACAGACCGGGAGCGACGCGCCCGTCCTCGTTGGGTACGCGGCCGAGCGCCTCGTCGAACGGTAGACCGGGCACCGGTCGGCCGCGGTAGCCGATGGCGCTGAGCACCAGGCCGGCCTCCAGCTCGTCGCCGTCGTCGAAGCGGACCGCACGTACGGAGGTCTCGCCGAGCAGGTCGGTGGGGCGTAGACCGAAACGGAACTCGAGCCGGTGCTCGGCGTCGTCTCCGGTGAGGCCACGCAGGAGGTCGAGCTTGTGCGCGACGATCGGGTCCTCGCTGGCGACGTCGAGGTCCTCGGGACGTACGGACAGGCCGAGGCCGGCCACCTGGGTCAGGCCGATCAGCTCGCCCGCGGTGAATGCGGCGTGCTCGGGGCCGCGCCGACCGACCAGGACGACCTCGCGGATCTTGCTCTCAGCCAGAGCCTCGAGCGCGTGGGCGGCGATGTCGCTCCTGCGCAACACGTCCGGGGTGGCGAGCAGGATCCGGGCGACGTCGAGGGCGACGTTGCCGTTGCCGATGACGACGGCTCGCTCGGAGGTGAGGTCGAACTCCAACCCGGCCTGGGCCGGATGGCCGTTGTACCAGCCGACGAAGTCGACCGCGGAGTGGGAACCCGGCAGGTCCTCGCCGGGAATGGCGAGCTTGCGGCCCTCGGAGGCACCGGTCGCGACCACGACGGCGTGGTGGCTCGCGGCAAGCTCCTCCAGGGTCACGTCGACGCCGACGTCGACGCCGAGCCGCACTGACACCCCGGGTGCTTTGAGCACCTTCTCGATCGAGGTCCCGGCGTCCTTGGTGGCCAGATGGTCAGGGGCGACGCCGTACCTCACCAGGCCACCCGGGGTGAGAAGCCTGTCGATGACGGTCACCTCGGCCTTGACCCCGCGGACGCCCAGGAGAGACTCGGTGACGTAGCCGCCGGTCGGACCCGTGCCGACAACGGCCACCTTGAGCGGCCCGGGACGCGTGGCGGTGAGGACGGGCTCGCGCGGGGGAGGGGCGTACGAGGACCGCTCGGGAGCCGCGAACCAGGCGGAGTTCAGGGCGAGGAAGGGCTCGTCGATCGGGTCCAGGTCGTAGTCGGCGGTGATCGCGCTGACCGGACAGACGTCGACGCAGGCACCGCAGTCGATGCAGCTGGCGTCGTCGATGTAGAGCATCTCGGCGGTGCCGAAGTCGGGCTCGCCCGGGGCCGGGTGGATGCAGTTGACGGGGCAGACGGGTACGCAGGCCGCGTCGTTGCAGCAGCTTCCGGTGATCACGTGCGTCATGGCTGAACCTGTTCGATCTGGGACGGGGAGGGAAGGGGAGCGGAGGTGGCGCCGGTCGGGGTCGTGGCGACCCCCATCCCGGTGATCCACTCGGGGACCGGCTCGTAGGCGACGGTCTCCATGGGTGTCGCCCCGGCGGCGACGGCGGCGATCCAGGTACGTACCTCATGCGCGCCGACGCCGGCGGGGATGATGTCGGCGTCGGTGAATGTCGCCAGGCTCTCGGGGTCCTCCGCGATGCGGGCGAGGAACGCCTGGTCCCAGTCGGGCACGATCTTCTCCCGGGCCGCGGCGCGACCGGCCTCGTTGACCGCGAGGCGCTCCTCGTCGGAGAGTCCGGCCGCGGCCGCCTCCAGGCTGGGCGGTGAGTGCGAGAGACCCCCGGAGCCGACGTACAGCACGCGCTTGCCGAGACCGGAGAGCTCTTCGCCCACCTGCCGGCCCAGCGCGTAGGCGCGACCGGGCGAGGCCAGCGGGGGAGTGGCGCAGTTGAGGTAGATGGGGATGACCGGCACCGTCGGCAGGTCGCCGATCAGATGGCCGTACGTCTGCCCGAACCCGTGGTCGAGGGCGACCTTGCGCACGACGGTGACGTCGAAGCCCTGGGCGAGCAGCGAGGCGGCGAGCGGCTCGGCGATCTCGGCCGGCACGTCGTAGGAGCCCGTCGGCGAGCCGAGGTCGCCGAGGCCGTCGGCGGCCAGCATCAATGCGACCGCCGGGACGCTGTCCACGAACGCGCGCCGGTGGTCGCTGCCGAAGAAGACAACGAGATCGGGCTCGAAGGCCGTCACCCGGCGCCGGGCCTCGTCGATGCCGGCCCGGAAGTGCGCACCGTGCTCCTCGGTGGCGTCACGGAGCATCCCCGGGCTGTGGGAAGCGCAGACGACCATCGTGTCGCTGGCCGGTCTTCTAGGCATTGGTCGTACTCCTTCTGACGTTCGCGCCAAGTCATACAGTGCGTTGGACGGGGTAGATGTGACCTACTCTACAGGAAATCTGACAGTAGAGTCACTATAGATCTACTCCCGGGTGGAATGCGGACCGCCCGCCGCCCGGTGGAGTGCGGGCGACGGGCGACGGGCGGTCGGCGGGGTCAGCTCGCGGGGCTGTAGAGCTCCGGGTCGGAGGGGACCAGCTGGTAGTCCTCGAGCTTCCCGTCAGCCGTCGCTGAGGCGATGATGCCGTCGGAGCTGCACACGTTCGGCGAGATCGGCATCTGCTTGCCGTCGCAGGTGAAGGTCGCGCCGGCACCCAGCGGGTAGTTCGTCGCGGGCGCCGACTTCATGGCGGCGGTGACGCCCTTGGCGCTCACGTCGGTGATCTTGGCGGCGTTGAGCGCATTGATCATTCCCAGCATCGGCGAGTAGCCCGAGCCGGTGATGACCGACTCCTTCGCGCCGTCGCCGTACTTGCCGACGACTGCCTGGAAGAGCTTGGTGTCCTCGGCTTCCGGGTCGAGGTCCGAGGTGGTCACCACGTGGACGCCCTCGTAGCCGCCGGGGATGGACTTGGCGCCCGCGGCCGAGAGGCACTGGGCGATCGCCGTGATGGCGGCGTCGGGGTCGACGGCCTTGATGGCCTGAATCGCCGGCGTGCAGAAGCTCTCGTTGCCGAAGACGTGGTAGAGGCCCGGCTCGTCGGCGCTGGCCGCGGTGATCTGCGGCGTCATGTCCGCGGTGCCGGGCGGGATCGCGGAGACCTCGAGGTCGATGCCGGCGTTCTTGTAGAGAAGCGTGCCGACGTCGCGGGCCGGACCCTCGGCGCCGGGGACGCCGACGACGACCATGACGGCCTTGGAGACGCCTTGCTCCTTGCCGTCGGCGGCCGGGACGCCGAAGTAGGAGAGGCTGTTGAACAACGAGAAGTAGCCCGGCGTGGTCAGCGCTGCCTTGGTGCTTCCGCTCGCGGCGATGATCGGGATCCCGGCAGGGGTGAGGACCTCGATCGTCTGGTCGACCTCCGCCAAGGTGCCCTCGACGACGGCGGAGACGCCCGCGGTCACCATCTGGTTGGCGCAGTCGGTGGCCATCGCGGGGTCCTGACGCACCTCGCACACCTTGACCTCGACCTTGTGACCGCCGATCCCGCCGAGATACTCATTGGCGTACGCCGCGGCTGCCTGGGCGCCGCGGAACTCGTCGCTCTGGTCGACGGCCTGGCCCTTGCCTTCGCTGATGACGCCGATGGTGACGGGGGAGCCGGTCGCCTTGTTGGGGGTCCCGAGGGCTGCTGTGTCGAAGGCTGCCGAGCTCGCTTCGCCGGTGCTGTCGCTCGACCCGCACGCGGTGATCGTCAGTGCGAGGGCGACCGGGAGCGTGAGGGCCAAGGATCGGCGGAGGCCGGATCTGGAAACGTGCATTGGAATCTCCTAGGGAGGACTCGACCCACGAATGAAACTGAACATACATGTCAGATCAGGGTCTGGAGTGATCTTGGCATGACGTATGTCACATCGCAAGAGGTGCTGGGCCACGGCCCCGAACTTTTCCATTTCTGGCAGGTCGACGCCCGTGCGCTCCTGCCGCGACCGAGGTGCGTAGCTCGTGGAGGCGATGGACGTGAGGTAGACGCGCCTGTCAGGTAAGCGCGAGCGGGCGTGCCCCTGCGTGGTCAGGCGACGAGGGCCGTGTAGCGCCAGTCGAGCACCTCGCGGGCATCGCCGCCGGGCGCGTGTGCCGTGACGACCGAGCGCAGTCCAACGGCTGTGCCCTGCGTGAGTGCCGTCGAGGAGAGCACCTCGATCCGGCTGGTCACGGTGTCGCCCTCGTGGACCGGGCCGGTGTGGTCGCAGGACTTCCAGCCGAGCACTGTGACCAGGTTTGGCAGCGCCCGGGTGAGCTGCGCGAGGGCGAGTCCGATGGTGTGCCCGCCGTACACAAGCCGTGACCCGCCGACCCGCTCGTCGTGGTGGACGGCGGCGATGTTCAGGGTCAGCCGGGCCAGCTCGGGTGCCGAGGAGACGACGTCGCCCGATGTGGTGAACGACTCTCCGACGAGCTCGCCGGCGGTGCGGGGGCTGGGGACGCGTGCGCGGAACTCCGCCAGGTCCCAGCCGTCGGGGGCGAGCCATGCATCGGTCCCGTCGGCGACCCCGATATCGGCGAGGTCCTGGTCGTGGATGCGCCTGCCCGCGGCGGGGGCGGGGCTCAGGGGCAGCATGGCGCAGCGGTGGAAGTCGAGCACTGTCGCGCCGCGCTGATCGGTCGTCGTCATGCGCAGCGCGGCGAGCCCGGTCGGCGCCCGGTCTGGCTTCGGCGTGTTCTCGCGCAGGCCGACCACCTCGGTCCGGGTTGCCAGGGTGTCGCCGAGGTGGGGGAAGCGGTGGAACCGCAGACCGCGGTAGAAGAGGTTCGCCTTGACGTGGTGCGTGGCCAGTGTCGACTGCCCGATCGCGAGGTCCCAGACCAGGCTCGGGCTGGCGACCGGGCTGGTGGATCCGGTGACCGCACGGGAGAGCTCGTGGTCCAGGGGAAGGCGCAGCCTGTCACCGAGGATCGCCCGGTGGCCGGCGGCGAGCCCGTCGGTCAGTGTCACCGCCGGCGCGGTCTCGAAGGTCATGCCCACGGTGAGCTCGTCGAAGTAGGGTCCGCCCACGGATCTCGACATCAGGTGCCTTTCACGCGGCCGGCGTCGTCGCCAGGCCCGGTTTCTGGTGACATGAATGTCACATCTCTCTTGGATATACCCATCGTTGCGCCAGAAAGGCTTGACCACAAGTGTCAGATCATTCACGATCGAGCCATGAGCAATCTCAGTCCGGAAGAGTCCTATCTGGTGCAGACAGTGCGCGACTTCGTCAACCGTGAGGTGAAGCCGACGGTTCGCGAGGTCGAGCATGCCAACGAGTATCCAGAGAAGTGGATCGATCAGATGAAGCAGATCGGGATCTTCGGGCTGGCGATCGGCGAGGAGTACGGCGGCGGTCCGGTGTCGACACCGTGCTACGTCCAGGTCACCGAGGAGCTCGCCCGGGGCTGGATGAGCCTGGCCGGCGCGATGGGCGGGCACACTGTCGTCGCCAAGCTGATCGGCCTGTTCGGCACCGAGGAGCAGAAGCAGCGCTACCTCCCGCCGATGGCGACCGGCGAGATGCGCGCCACGATGGCGCTGACCGAGCCGGGCGGGGGATCCGACCTCCAGGCGATGACGACGACCGCCCGTCGCGACGGTGACGACCTGGTGATCAGCGGCGCCAAGACCTGGATCAGCAACGCGCGCCGTTCCGGGCTGATCGCGCTGCTGTGCAAGACCGACCCGCAGGCGACACCGCGTCACCGGGGCATCTCGATCGTCCTGGTCGAGCACGGGCCCGGGTTGGTCGTCTCGCGCGATCTCCCCAAGCTCGGCTACAAGGGCGTGGAGTCGTGCGAGCTCTCCTTCGACGGCTACCGGATCCCGGCCACCGCCGTGCTCGGCGGGACCGAGGGCAAGGGCTTCGGCCAGATGATGAAGGGCCTGGAGACCGGTCGTATCCAGGTCGCCTCCCGTGCACTCGGCGTCGCTGCGGCGGCCCTCGAGGACTCCTTGGCCTACGCCCAGCAGCGCCAGACTTTCGGCAAGCCGATCCACCAGCACCAGTCGATCGGCAACTACCTCGCCGACATGGCGACCAAGCTGACCGCCGCCCGCCAGCTCACCCGATACGCCGCGGAGCGCGCGGACGCGGGGGAGCGCTGCGACATGGAGGCCGGAATGGCGAAGCTGTTCGCCTCGGAGGTGGCGATGGAGATCGCCCTCACCGCGGTCAGGATCCACGGCGGCTACGGCTACTCGACCGAGTACGACGTCGAGCGCTACTTCCGCGACGCGCCGCTCATGATCGTGGGGGAGGGCACCAACGAGATCCAGCGCAACGTGATCGCCAGCCAGCTTGTGGCACGCGGCGGGCTCTGACGGGAAAGACACGCGGGGTGAGCCGACCATCCGGTCAGGCTCACCCCGCAGTGGGGGATCTCAGCGGCCCTGCCACACCGGCGGGCGCTTCTCGGCGAAGGCGCGTGGGCCCTCTTTGGCGTCCTCGGAGAAGGCGATCATCGGCAGCAGCCGGCTGGTGGCCTCCCAGCCCGCCTGTTCGCCGGGCCGCTCGCCCTCAGGCGTCTGCCGCAGGGCGATCTGCTTATGCGCCTGCACTGCCAGCGGAGCGTTGCCGGCGATGGTCGTGGCCAGCTCCAGCGCGGCGGCGAGGACCTGGTCGGCGGGGACGACCCGGTTGATCAGATGGAGATCGAGGGCCTGCTGGGCGCTGATCGGGTCGCCGGTCAGCAGCAGCTCCATCGCGACGGCCTGCGGCAGCTTCTCGATGAGCCGGAAGGCGCCGCCGGCGCCGGCGATCAGGCCGCGCTTGACCTCCGGCAGGCCGAAGGAGGCGGTCTCGGCCGAGACGGTGAGGTCGCTGGCCAGCACCAGCTCGGTGCCGCCGCCGAGGGCGGGACCGTTGACGGCTGCGATCGTCGGCTTGCTGATCGCGTGGCCGACATAGCCGGCCAGACCCCAGGCCTCGCGGCCCTCGGGGATGATCCGCTCGCCGCGGCTGAGCGCCTTGAGGTCGGCCCCGGCGCAGAACGCCTTGTCGCCCGCTCCGGTGAGCACAACGACCCGGACGGCCGGGTCGTGCTCGGCCTGCGTCAGGGCGTCGCCGACCACGAGGCACATCTCCTCGTTGACGGCGTTGCGTGCCTCCGGCCGGTTGAGAGTGATGATCATGATGCCGTCGCGCACCTCGGTCAGGGCCGCGGGCGACGTGGTCTCGGGTGTGGTCGTCGTCATCGTCGAGTCCCTCCGGATCAGTCGCTGGAGGGGAGCGGCTTGGCGCTCTTGATCGTCAGGGCCTCGCCGTCGAGGGCGAGCGAGCCCGTGCCGGGCTTGGTCACCAGCACCTCGATCGTGCCGGCCCCGTCGACGTACCTCTTGCCGATCGCGGTGCCGTCGGCGGCGTCGGCCGCCAGCGTCAGGCCGGGATCGGGTGTCGAGGTGAGCTCGATCACCGGGGATCCCCCGCAGGTGAGCGTGCCGTCGGTGGCGTCGGCCCGTACGACGATCATCTGGGTATCGCAGACCTGGCTTCGCAGGCGTGCACCGGTCTTCAGCATCGGACGTCCTCCATGGCTGCTATTGCTTACGCGTGTGGCATTGAACTGGCTCGACTGTAATCGCACGTCTGACGCTCTGTCTATGTCTGCAGTGGTGGAATCGCGCGAAGATCCACCCCAGCTTAGGAGTAGAATCTGACAGCGATGGTCATATACGCTGTTATCGGCGTCACAACCGTAGCGCCTAGCTGAGGAGCCGAGCCTGTGCCAACCGACCTCGAGGGGGAGCCGTGAGTGCGACCAGCCATCTCTACGTGCCGGGGAGCAAGCCCGAGCGGTTCCACAAGGCCGAGCAGGCGGTGGGCTCCGGTGCGGTGATCTTCGATCTCGAGGACGCGGTGGCGCCGCGTGACAAGGCCGCCGCCCGACAGTACGTCGCAGAGCATCTCTCACGCCCGCGACCGTCGGGACCGGCCGCGCCGCTGGCCTGGGTACGCCTCAATGCCGACGAGCGTCTCGAAGCCGACCTCGAGGCCGTTGTCGGTGCCGGCCTCAGCGGCGTGATCCCGGCCAAGACCTGCTCCCGCGAGGAGCTGGACCGGCTCGACGAGCTGCTGACGGCCGCGGAGGCCGAGCGTGGCCTGGCCCGCGGCCGCACCGCCGTCGCGCCGCTGATCGAGTCCGGGCTCGGGCTGGCCAACGCCGTCGACATCGCTCACGGGCCGCGTGTGACGACCCTGCATCTGGGCGAGATCGACCTCGCCGCGGATCTCGGCCTCGAGCCCGGTCCGGACGAGACCGAACTGCTCTTCGCACGCAGCCAGGTCGTCGTCGCCTGCAGCGCTGCCGGGATCACCAGCCCGGTGGCGCCGGTATCGGCCAACTTCCGGGACCTCGCCGGGTTCACCGCCTCGACGCGCGCCCTGCGCCGCCTCGGGTTCTTCGGCCGAGCCTGTATCCACCCCGACCAGATTCCGCTCGTCGAGCAGGTCTTCAGCCCCAGCGCCGAGCAGGCCCGCGAGGCGGCCGACATCCTGCGCCGACTCGAGGACGCCGGTTCCGGGGTCGCACTCGACGCCGAGGGCCGCATGATCGACGAGGCCGTCGCCCGCCAGGCGCGCCGCGTCCTCGCCCGCCGCCCGTCGACCACCTGAACCGTTGCCCGACCCCAACCACTGCGGCGGCCTCCCGTCGCCCCATCGATGAAAGGTGAGTGCCATGGCTTTGGCGATCACTGAGGATCACGAAGCGCTCGCCGAGGTGGCGAGCTCCTACCTGCAGCGCTCCGAGGCACGCGCCGCCGCGCGGGCCACGCTCGAGTCGCCGGCAGCTCTGCCCGAGTCTTGGAAGGCGGTCGCGGACCTGGGGTGGCTCGGCCTGCATCTCGACGAGGCCCATGGCGGGTCCGGCTATGGCCTGGCCGAGCTGGCCGTCGTCCTGGAGTGCTTCGGTCACGAGCTGGCACCCGGTCCGTTCCTGCCGACCGTCGTGTGCTCGGCGATCATCGCGGCCTCGGCCGAGGAGGACGTACGCACCGACCTCCTGCCCGGCCTCGCCGACGGTAGCCAGGTCGGGGCCGTCGGTCTCGCCACCGGGCTCAGCCTGAGCGCCGACGGCACCCTGACGGGCGAGAGTCGCGCCGTACTCGGCGCACCCACTGCGGACCTGGTGGCGCTCGTCGTCGGTGACGACGTCGTCGTGCTCGACGTGTCCGCGCCGGGCCTGGAGGTCAGTCCCGACGACGCCTTGGACAGCACGCGCGGCATCGGCACGGTGACCGCCGGGTCGGTCGCGGTGCCGCGCGAACGGGTTCTGATCGGCGCAGCCCGCCGTGCGGTGACCGCATTCCGGATCCTCGCCTCCGCCGAGGCCGTCGGCAGCATCAACGCCTGTGTCGAGGAGGCCACCGCCTATGCCAAGGTGCGCGAGCAGTTCGGCCGCCCGATCGGCACCTTCCAGGCGGTCAAGCACCACCTCGCCAACATGCTGGTCGACGCCGAGCAGGCCGTCGCAGCGGCCTGGGACGCGGCCCGCTCCACCGACCTGGACGACGCCTGGTTCGCAGCCGCGGTCGCCGCGGCGCACGCCGCCCGTGCCCAGGTGCAGACCGCGCGGCTGAACATCCAGCTTCACGGCGGCATCGGGTTCACCTGGGAGCACGACTCCCACCTCTACCTGCGTCGCGCCGAGACCGTCGCCGCGCTGCTGCGCGACGGCCGCGACCCGCTGCGCGACGTCGTCGAGGGCTACCGCGGGGGCACCGCCCATGGCGCCTCGTTCGAGCTTCCCGAGGAGTCCGAGACCTACCGCGCCGAGGCCCGGGAGGCGGTCGCCCGGCTACAGAGCCTGCCGGAGTCCGAGCGTCGTGACTTCCTCGTCGACAGCGGTTACCTGGTGCCGCACTGGCGCGCGCCGTGGGGACGCGGCGCTGGCGTGGTCGAGCAGCTCGTCATCGAGGAGGAGTTCACCGGCGTCGAGCTCCCCGACACCGGAATCTCGGGCTGGATCAGCCTGACCATCTCCCAGGAGGGCACCGAGGACCAGCAGTCGCGCTGGATCGACGACGTGCTTCGGGGACGCTCGGACTGGTGCCAGCTCTTCAGCGAGCCCGACGCCGGCTCGGACGCGGCCGCGGTGCGCACCGTCGGCAAGCGGGTCGAGGGTGGCTGGCTGGTCACCGGGCAGAAGGTCTGGACCAGCACCGCGGCATCGTGCCAGTGGGGCCTGGCCACGGTGCGTACCGACTCCAGCGCCGGCAAGCATGCCGGCGTCACGATGATGGCGATCGACATGGGCCACCCCGGTGTGGAGATCCGACCGCTGCGCGAGCTGACCGGCGACGCGCTCTTCAACGAGGTCTTCTTCGATGACGTCTTCGTGCCCGACGCCGACGTCGTCGGCGGGGAGGGGCAGGGCTGGAAGGTGGCCCGGGCCACCCTGGGCAACGAGCGCGTCTCCATCGGCGGCGGCAGCGGATCGATCTCCTTCGGGCCCACCCAGCTGCTCGAGCTGCTCGACGAGGGTCCCGGCCAGCCGGCGTACGCCGAGCACGAGGTCGGTGCGGTGCTGCTGGAGGCGTACACGCTGAAGCTGCTCAATATGCGCCTCGCTAGCCGGGCTCTGGCCGGCGGCCGTCCGGGGCCGGAGGCCAACATCACCAAGCTGCTCAAGGCCGAGCACTCTCAGCGGATCACCAACCTCGGCATGGTGCTCGCCGGCACCGCGGCGGTCACCGGGCACCGGCCGGAGGTGAGCGACCCTTACCTGTTCGCGCGCTGTCTGACCATCGCCGGCGGCACGTCGGAGATCATGCGCAACACGATCGCGGAGCGGCTGCTCGGGCTGCCGCGCGATCCGCTGGCGCGGTGAGCACCGTGTCGGACCTTCCCCTCGACGGCATCACCGTGGTCAGCCTGGAGCAGGCGGTGGCGGCGCCGTACGCCACCCGGCAGCTCGCCGACCTGGGCGCCCGGGTGATCAAGATCGAGCGGCCCGGCACCGGCGACTTCGCGCGCGGCTACGACGACACGGTGCACGGTGAGTCCAGCTACTTCGTCTGGTTGAACCGCTCCAAGGAGTCGCTCACGCTCGACCTGAAGACCCCCCAGGGGATGCAGATCCTGTGGGAGCTGCTGACCGAGGCCGACGTCCTGGTACAGAACCTCGGTCCCGGCGCCAGCGCCCGGATGGGCCTCGGCGCGGCCGCGCTCGCCGAGTCCCACCCGCGCCTGATCGTGTGCGACATCTCCGGCTACGGCGCCGACGGCCCGTGGCAGAACCGGAAGGCGTACGACCTCCTCGTGCAGGCCGAGGCCGGGCTGCTGTCGGTCACCGGCTCGGAGGACGAGGTCGCCAAGGCGGGGATCTCGGTGGCCGACATCGCCGCCGGCTCGTTCGCGTACTCCGGAATCCTGGCCGCGCTCTTCACCCGGGCGACCACCGGCCGGGTCCGCCCGGTCTCGGTCTCGCTGTTCGAGGCGCTTGCCGAGTGGATGGGCTCACCGGCCTACTACACCCGCTACGGCGGTACGAGTCCGCTGCGGACCGGCGCCCGGCACGCCACGATCGCGCCGTACGGCCCGTTCGTCGCCGGTGACGGTGAGGCCGTCCTGCTCGCCGTGCAGAACCACCGCGAGTGGGTACGGCTGTGCGAGGAGGTGCTCGAACGGCCCGACCTGGTCGCCGACCCGCGCTTCGCTCGCAACCCCGACCGGGTCGCGCACCGCGACGAGCTGGAGCCGATCATCGCCGAAGGGGTCACCGGGTTCACCAGCGCCGAGCTCGCAGCCCGGCTGGAAGCCGCCGGCATCGCCAACGCTCGGATGAACACCATGGCCGAGCTCTGGGCGCACCCTGTGCTCGCCGAGCGGAAGCGCTGGCGCGAGGTGGCCACTCCGGGGGGACCCGCCGAGGCGCTGGTGCCGCCCGCGTCCCTGGCCGGGATCGAGCCGCGGATGGACCCGGTGCCTGCGGTCGGGGAGCACAGCGAGGCCATCTTGGCCGCCCTGGGTCGTACGCCGGCCGAGGTCGAGGCGCTCCGGGCCGCTGCGATCATCTGAGCGGCGTCGAAAAGAGCGGGCGCCCGGCCGGTCGGCCGGGCGCCCGCTCGTTGTCGTACGGGGTTGTACCCCGGCCTACTTGGGCTGGAAGCGCAGCGCTCCGTCGATGCGGATGACTTCGCCGTTGAGGTAGTCGTTCTCGGCGATGTGCGCGACCAGGGCGGCGTACTCCGAGGGGCTGCCCATCCGGTTCGGGAACGGCACGGCGGAGCCCCAGAACTTCTCGGCCTCGTCGCGCTCCATCTTGAAGGCGGGCGTGAAGAACGTGCCCGGCGCGATCGCCATCACCCGGATGCCGAGCTTGGACAGGTCGCGTGCCGCGGGGACGGTGAGGCCGACGACGCCGCCCTTGGCGGCGGAGTAGGCGGTCTGGCCGATCTGCCCCTCGAAGGCGGCGATGCTGGCGGTGTTCACCACGACCCCGCGGCAGCCGCCCTCGTCGGGCTCGTTCTTGGCCATCGCGGCCGCGCCCAGGCGCAGCACGTTGAAGGTGCCGTTGAGGAACAGGTTGATGTACCACTGGAACTGGTCCATCGGCGCGGGCGAGCCGTCGCGTCCGACGACGCGTGAGGCGCCGGCTCCGCCGCCGTGGGCGTTGACGACGACGCGCAAGGGGGCGAGATCGGCCGCCGCGGCCAGGGCCTCGTTGACGCTCGCCTCGTCGAGCACGTCGGTGCGGACGTACGTCACGTTGCCGCCGACCTCGGCGGCGAGCGACTTGCCGGCCTCATCGTTGAGATCGGCGATCACGACCGCCGTCCCGAGGCTGGCGAGCTTGCGCACCGTGGCCTCTCCCAGACCACCTGCGCCTCCCGTGACGATGGCCGATGCCTGACTGATGTCCATTGTCCAACTTCCTCTCGAGAGCCTGCGTCGGTCAGGGAACCACCGACCTCGCAAAGATGACACAAACGTCAGATCGAATCAAGAGGTAGCGAGAATTCCAACGGAAGACGGCGCTTTTCCGTGGGCGGCGGGGCGGATCGAGGTGTCAGATCGTGTGGCTGAAGAAGCCGCGTCTGATGCACGCGACCAGCAGTTCGATGATCTGGTCGTCGGTGGCGTCGGGCGCCATCTCCCGGAGTGCCTCAGGCAGCCGGGTGATCAGGGCGCGCAGGATCAGCGCGCCGGCCACCGGATCGAACGGATAGGTCCGCTGTGCCGAGGTCAGCGCGGCTTCGAGGGCGAGATCCATCGAAGCCTGGGCGTGTGCGCCGATAGCCGCGATCAGCTCGTCGTCGGTGGTCTGCTCGGTCCAGACGTCGATGGAGCCGCTGTACTTGCCCAGGTAGGCCATGAAGTCGCTCAACCACGTGCGAAGCTCGGTGTCATCGTCTGCACCGAGGTCGAGGCCGCGCATGCGGTCCGCCAGCTCGAGCGCTCGGCCGGCGGATTCGACGGTCACGGCGAGCAACAGGTCCTGCTTCTCGCTGAAGTACTTGTAGAACGTGCCGCGGGCGAAGCCGGCGTCGGCGACGATGTCGTCCACGCTCGTGCGGAAGTACCCCTTGCTCGTGAACTGCGCCGCACCTGCGTCGACAAGGCTGCGTACCGTCGCCGCTGCGCGCTTGCTCAGTGCTTCGGTGCGCTCCTCGACGGAGATCCCAGCGGTCTTGGGCGCGGGAGGGGACTCGATGGGCTCCGACCCGACGGTGCGATGGGCCAGACTCCCGAGGACCGTGTCAGACGACTGTGGGAAGACCAGCAGCTGGAGGAACAGCGACAGGTTCGAGATCAGGAGATCGGGATCGGCGTCGTAGACCCGATCGGTGTGGATGTAGAGGTTGAGTCGGTGGACCAGGGCGCTCACGACAGTTGCGGCGGTCACCGGATCGATGCCGTCGACCTCGGCGTCCTCGAGTCGCTCTGCGAGTCGCTTGTTGTACTTGGTGATGAAGCCCATGACTTCGGGACCGACCTCGGTGTCGACGGAGGCCACCACCGCCCACTGCACGAACATCGTCCGGTACTTCTCGAAGACCCAGCTCCACTCGCCGAGCCACCAGTGCAGGTTGTCGAGACCGATCTCGGTCGGGCCGAGCTGGCCGATCCGGCGGGCGACGCGGATCAACGCGGCGCCGCACTCGTTGAGGAGCTCGACGAAGATCTCGTCCTTGCCCGGGAAGTACTGGTAGAGCGTCGCACGCGAGACTCCGGCACCCTTGGCGATCGCGTCGACCGAGGTGTTGAAGAACCCCTGTTCCGCGAAGAGGCGCAACGAGACATCGACGATCTTTCGGCGTGTGTCAGCACCGCGTCGGCCCACCTCGGGGCTGGACGGGCCATAGCTGGACCGGCGGACGATCGTGTTATCTGACATAGGTGACCAGTGTAGGGCCTGGGCGCTTCCGTGTGGTGGCACGCCGTGCTTCGGCTGTGTCATGACGTGTGTCCGCCTCCGTTCGCAGTCGTCGGGCGGTCAGGATGCCTGCGGCGCGGGAACCAGGAAGTCGGCGGACCCGCTGATCGCCACCGCACCGGTCTGACGGGTACAGTTGAGCGACACGGTGACCAGCCGGCTCCCGTCCTCCTGCTCGCTGACCTGGTCGATCCGGCCGGAGCAGGTCAGCACGTCGTCGGGCCACACCTGCTCCCGGAAGCGCACCTGGAAGCGGTGTACGTTCGCGGGGCCCAGCCAGTCGGTGGCGAAGGTCGCGAGCAGGGCTGATTGATGCATGCCCTGGGAGAAGACCGACGGGTTGCCGGCCGCGCGGGCCATGGTGTCGTCGTAGTGCATCGGGTTGAGGTCGCCCGAAGCGCCGGAGTAGCGGACGAACATCTGACGGGTCAGCGGCCCGAACTCGCGCGGTGTCGCGGTGGTGCCGGGGACGAGGGCGATGGTCTGCTCGGTCACGAGGGGTCTCCCTTGGGGGCGGTCTGGATGAAGGTGGCGCGTGCCTCGGCGACCAGGTCGCCGGCCGGCGTACGGAACTCGGTGACCACCACGGCGAAGCTCATCTCCCCACCCCGCTTTCCGGGCTTGGTGTAGCGGTCGGCGACCCGCTCCTGGGCGACCAGGGTGTCGCCGGCGCGGGGGAGCGGTCCGTGGTAGAGGTACTCCTGCTCGCCGTGGAGCAGGCGGCGACGGTCGAACCCGACCACGACCCGGCTTCCCGGCGGCGCCCAGGTGGTCGCGGTGGTGAGGAACGTGGGCGGCACGATCGCGTCCGGTCCCTGGTAGGCGGCGCTGTCGGACTGCATCGCGGCGGCGAACTCGCGGATCTTGCCGCGCTCGACATGCACCTCGAACGGGGTTCCGACTGCGCCGACCGGCGAGGCCTCGGGGGTGGCTGTCGTCATCAGGTGGTGCTCCTTGTGGTGGTGTGCTCGGTGCTGGTGCGCTCGGTGAGGTAGTCCTCGACGAGCGCCAGGGCGGTTGCGGGGTAGCTGCGCGCGGTGGCCTCGTCGAGGCCGTCTGCGATGAGCAGGGTGGCGAGCCGATTGGTGATCAGACTCATCACCACCGCGGCGAGGAGGCGGTAGTAGCCGATGTCGCCGGTGAGCTTCCCGCCGAGCTCCTTGTAGCGTCGCAGGATCTCGGCGTCATCGGGCGTGCCGGGCTGGCGGGCGAAGCCGAGGGACTCGCACAGGTAGCGCTCGAACATCAGCCACCAGCCGACGTCGATGTCCGGCGGTCCGGTGGTGGCACCCTCCCAGTCGAAGAGCGCGGCGACGGAGAGATCCTCGGCGAAGCAGATGTTGCCGACGCGGGCATCACCCCAGACGACGCCCTCGGCGCTCGTGGTCGGGCAGGTCGTCACCAGGACGTCGAGGGCGCGTTGGATCAGGTCGGCCCCGACGGCGAGGTCGTCGGCGCACCAGGCGTGCCAGGCGAGCAGGTCGTCGAGGTAGCGCTGGAGGGCCGTCCTGTCGGCGGGGGCCTCGGGTCCCCGCAGGAATGAGAGGTCCTCGGCCGCGTTGACGGCGTGCACCGCGACCAGCGACCTCAGGGCGTTGTCGTAGAACAGCGCCCGCTCGGCCTCGGTGAGCTCGGTCGTCCAGCCACGCTTGTGCCAGCTGGGTACGTCGGAAGGGACCCGGCCGTCGACGCGGCGCATCAGGTAGAACGGCGCCCCCAGTACGGCCGGGTCCGGCTCGGTGAGTACCACCTCGGGGGTCGTCACACCCGGATGGCGGCCGAGCCGGCGCATCACCTCGGCCTGCCTGATCGCGTCGGGCGCCACGAAGACCTGGTGGACCTGGCTCTGCATCCGCAGCACCAGATCGTGCCGGGCCTCGTGCCCGTCGGCGGTCCAGGACGCGGTGAAGAACGCCGTCATGCCCGAGTATCCGGCATCGGGCGCGGTGAGGGAGGAGAGCATGAAGTCCTCGTGCCCAGCCGGCGCCAGGCGCTCGGGCAGCCAGGCGAGCAGGCGCTCGTGAAGGTCGCTCTCCCGTGTCTCTCGGTCGCTCGGACCGGCCATCTCGACTCCTCCTCGCAGGCGCTGCGCCGGTCTCGATCTGGACCGACCTCAGTGGTCATAATTGACCATCACTGTCAGAATAGCGTCATGACAGAGCAAATGAACAGGGCGTCGAGGGCCCATGCACGCGACGTCGGCAGCGCTCCGGCCACGGTGCCTCTGGGTGCGTACGCCCTACCGGGCCGCGTCTCCGACCCGACCCTCGGCATCGAACAGGCACAGGCGGCCGAGCGCCTCGGGTTGGAGACGCTGTGGCTCAGCGAGCGCTGGGGCACCAAGGACTTCGGCGTGCTGGCCGGCGCATTCAGTCAGGCCACCGACCGCATCCGCATCGCGGCCGGGGTCACCCACCTGCAGTCCCGGCACCCGGCGATGCTCGCCTCGATGGCGATGACGGCCCAGGCGCTCTCGGGCGGTCGGCTCGTCCTCGGTGTGGGACGCTCGGTCGACGCGATGTGGTCGGCGGTCGGACTGCCGAAGGCGACCAACGCCTCGATCGTGGACTCGCTCGACATCTTCCGGCGGCTGTGCCGTGGCGAGAAGGTGAAGTACGACGGTCCGGCGGGAACCTTTCCCTCGCTCCGCCTCAACGACCTCCCTGACCAGCCGGTTCCGCCAGTGGTCTTCGCCGCGATCGGCCCGAAGGGGCTCGCCTTGGCGGGCCGGCACTTCGATGGCGTACTCCTGCATCCGTTCCTGACGCCGGAAGCGGTCGGTCGCTCGGTCGCCACGGTGCGGGAGGCCGCCGACCAGGCGGGGCGTGACCCCGACGCGGTGCGCGTCTACGCCACCGTGGTGGCGGCCTCGGGCCTGCCGCCCGAGGAGGAGGCGGCGGTCGTCGGCGCCCGGGCGGTCACCTACTACCAGATCCCCGGCTTCGGAGAGCAGCTCGCGCGGGTCAACGGCTGGGACGTCCGCGACCTGGAACGGCTGCGCGCGCACCCGACCCTGGCGGGCATCAGGGGCGCCGCCGACTCGGTGCGTACGCGGGCTGAGCTGACCGGGGTCGCGCAGGCACTCCCGGCCCCGTGGGTCGAGGACGCCGCGGCCCTCGGGTCGCGGGACGAGTGCCTGGCGACCTTCGAGCGCTATCGCGCGGCTGGTGCCGACGAGCTGGTGCTCCACGGCAGCACACCCGACCAGCTCGGCTGGCTTCGGAGGGATCTCTGACAGGCCTTGCGCAGAAGTGACATTACTGCCAGAATCACGCAGTGTGGGCGGCGTCACATGCCGTCTTTCGGAGAGGAATCGCATGTACGACTACCTGGGCAGCTACATCGCCGGGTCCTGGGTCCCCAGTGCAGGAGACCCGCTCGCGGTGACGTCGCCGGCGAGCCTCGAGACGATCGGTCATGTCAGCGTCGCCACTCGTGACGACGTTGACGCCGCCGTGCGAGCCGCCCGGGCCGCGCTGGCCGACGAGAAGTGGGCGAGCACCACACCGGTCGAGCGCGGTGCGCTGATCGGCCGGCTCGCGGACGCGCTGGAGAAACGCGCCGCCGACTTCGGCAACCTGGTCTCCGCTGAGGTGGGGTCACCGCGCAAGTGGGCGACCATGGGCCAGATCGGCACCGCCCTCGGCGTGCTGCGCACCTACGAGAAGCTCACGGGCGAGCACACCTTCGAGGAGACCCGCCGCTCGATGCTGGGTGGCGAGGTGGTTGTCCGTCAGCTGCCCGTCGGCGTGGTCGGCGCGATCGTGCCGTGGAACGCTCCGTTGTTCACCGCCCTGCTCAAGCTCGCCCCCGCCCTGGCCGCCGGCTGCACCGTCGTGCTCAAGCCGTCGCCGGAGGCGCCGCTGACGGTCTGCAAGCTCACCGAGCTCTTCGACGAGATCGGCCTCCCGCCCGGCGTGGTCAACATCGTCCCCGGTGACGTCGCGACGGGGGAGGCCCTGGTGGCCAACCCCGGCGTCGACAAGATCAGCTTCACCGGCTCCACCGCCGCGGGCAAGCGGATCGGTGCGGCCTGTGCGGCAGACGTACGCCGGGTCTCGCTCGAGCTCGGCGGCAAGTCGGCCGCGATCCTGCTCGACGACCTCGACCTCGACCGCCGCACCGTCACCGGCATCGTGAACGGCGTGATGGGCAACGCCGGGCAGATCTGCGTCGCCCAGACCCGCATCCTCGCGCCCCGTTCGCGCTACGACGAGGTGGTCACGGCGCTCGCCGAGGCCACCGACGCACTCGTGCTCGGCGACCCCGCCGACCCGGCCACGCAGATCGGCCCGGTGATCTCCGAGGACGCGCGCGACCGGGTCCGGCGCCACGTACGGGAGGCCGCCGAGGCGGGCGCCCGGGTCGCGACCGCGGTCGGCGACGAGCCCGGCCCGGGATGGTATCTCCGTCCGGTCGTGCTCGCCGACGTCACCAACGACATGGCCGTCGCCCGCCAGGAGATCTTCGGCCCGGTCGCGGTCGTCATCGGCTACGACACCGTCGAGGAGGCCGTCGCCGTGGCGAACGACTCCGACTACGGGCTCGCGGGCGCGGTCTGGTCGGGCGACCGCGAGCGTGCCTATGAGGTCGCCGCCCAGCTGAGGGTCGGCTCCGTCTCGGTCAACGCCGCGTCGCCGATGGACCTCGGCAGCCCGTTCGGCGGCTTCAAGCAGTCCGGCATCGGCCGGGAGGGCGGCCCGGAGGCGATCAGCGCCTTCCTCGAGCCCCAGACCATCATCCGCTGAGAGGAACCAGACACGTGGAGACCCAGGCCGCAGTCCTGTGGGAGCGCAACGCTCCCTGGTCCATCGAGACCATCGAGCTCGACCCGCCCAAGGCCGAGGAGGTGCTGGTCGAGCTGCACGCCTCGGGCATGTGCCACTCGGACGAGCACATCGTCACCGGCGACATGCCGTTCAGCCTGCCCTGCATCGGTGGGCACGAGGGCGCCGGTGTCGTCCTCGAGGTCGGCGAGCACGTCTCCTGGCTCAAGCCCGGTGACCACGTCGTCTTCGGCTTCATGCCCTCGTGCGGCCGCTGCCCCTCGTGCGCGAGCGGCCACCAGAGCCTGTGCGACCTCGGCGCCAAGATCTACAGCGGACGCCAGATCTTCGATGACACCGCCCGCCACCACGTACGCGGCCAGGACCTGGCGCTGGCCTGTGGCGTCGGCTCGTTCTCCCACCACACCGTGGTCCACGAGGCCAGCTGCATCAAGATCGAGCCGCATCATGCGCTCGACCGGGCCTGCCTGCTCGGCTGTGGTTTCGTGACCGGCTGGGGCTCGGCGGTCTACGCCGCGGACGTACGTCCCGGGGACACGGTCGTCGTCGCCGGCGTCGGCGGCATCGGTGCCGCCGCCGTCCAGGGCGCCCGGCTCGCCGGCGCCCGCACGATCACCGCGATCGACCCCTCGGAGTTCAAGCGCGAGCAGGCGGTCAAGATGGGGGCGACCCATGTGGCGGCCTCCTGGGAGGAGGCCCGCGAGGTCGTCGCCGAGGCGACCTGGCACCGTGGGGCCGACAAGTTCATCTGCGCGATGGGCGTCGGGCAGGGCGACCTGATCGGGCAGGCACTGGCGATGACGGCCAAGCGTGGCCGAGTCGTCGTCACCAACATCCACCCGATGACCGAGCGGTCGATCTCCGCGAACCTGATGGATCTCACCCTGATGGAGAAGCAGATCGTCGGCACCCTCTACGGCTCCGCCAACCCGCGCTACGACATCCCGCGCCTGCTCGAGCTCACCAGCGCGGGCGACGTCGACCTGGACGCGATGGTCACCCGCACCTACCCGCTGGCCGGCATCAACGACGGCTACGACGACATGCGGGCAGGCCGCAACGTACGGGGCGTGCTGCGCTACCCGGCCGCCGACCGTCAGCCGAGCGCCTGAGATGAGCTCGCCGACCCCCGCCGGCCCGCTCGCCGGACTGCGCGTGCTCGAGCTCGCCGGCATCGGCCCGGCGCCGTACGCCTGCCTGCTCCTGGCCGAGCTGGGGGCCGAGGTCATCCGGATCGACCGGGCTTCGAGCGTGGGCAAGCGGCCGACACCGCTGCAGCGCAGCCGCGCGAACCTTGCGGTCGACCTCAAGACCGAGGCGGGCCGAGGCCTCGTGCTGCGGATGGTGCGCGACGCCGATGTCCTCGTCGAGGGGTTGCGGCCGGGCGCGACCGAGCGGCTCGGCCTGGGCCCCGATGACTGTCTCGCCGTCAATCCGAGCCTGGTCTACGGCCGGATGACCGGCTGGGGACAGGACGGGCCGCTGGCCCGGACCGCGGGCCACGACATCACCTACGCAGCACTCACCGGTGCGCTCCACGTCACCGGTGGCGCCGACAAGCCGCGGCAGGCGGCCAACCTGGTTGCCGACTTCGGCGGCGGCGCGATGTTCCTGGTGACCGGCATCCTGGCGGCGCTGCACGAGCGCACCACCAGCGGGCGTGGCCAGGTCGTCGACGCGGCGATGGTCGACGGGGTCAGCTCGCTGATGACCGTCATCTACGGCCAGCACGCGCTCGGGCAGTGGCGCGACGAGCGCGAGGCCAACCTGCTCGACGGCGGGCGGCCCTACTACGACACCTACCGGTGCGCCGACGGCCGTTTCGTCGCGGTCGGCGCGATCGAGCCGGACTTCTTCGCCGCCCTGATGAAGGGCACCGGTCTCGACTTCGACCAGCACGACCGCGACGCGTGGCCGGCGATGCGGGCCGCGCTCGAGGAGACGTTCGCGAGCCGCACCCGCGACGAGTGGGCGGAGGTCTTCGCCGAGACCGATGCCTGCGTCGCGCCGGTGCTCAGTCTCGCCGAGGCGCCCGAGCACCCGCACCTGCGCGCCCGCGGCGTCTTCGAGCCCGACGCCGACGGCTCCCGGCCTCGGGTCGCGCCGCGCTTCTCGCGCACGCCCGGCCTTCCTCCCGGCGATCCGCACGTCGCCGGCCAGGACAGCCGGACCGTCCTGACAGCCTCCGGCCTCGCCGAGCACGAGATCGATGACCTGGTCGCCGCAGGCGTGGTCCGTCAGGCGAGCGATCGCCCCACCCCAACGTACGAACTGATGGAGACCCGGCAATGAACCTGACCATGCTGCTGGAGATGGCCGCCGACGGATTCGGCGACCGCGTCGTGATCGGACGCCGCGAGGACGGCCTGACGGCCACCGGCCTTCGTGAGGCGGCCCTGCGCGGCGCCGCGGAGATCGAGGCCCACGGCGCCGACGCCGTCGTCTACCTGGCCGCCAACGGACCTGCCTTCCCCGTCGCGATGTTCGCGGCCGCGTATGCCGGAGTGCCGCTGGTGCCGCTCAACTTCCGGCTGGGCGTCGAACAGCTCGAAGGGCTGCTCGAGAAGCACCCCGGCGCGCTCGGCATCGGCGACACCACGGCGCTCCCGATCCTGGCGCGTAGCGGCATCGTCGCGCTCGGGGTCGAGGAGTGGCTCGTCCGGACCACCTTCGGTGGGGAGGTGGACGAGCGGTTCGTCGACAACGACGTCCCGGCGGTGGTCATCTACACCTCCGGCACCACCTCGGCGCCCAAGGGCGTGCTGCTGCGGCACGGCAACCTCACCTCCTACGTCCTCAGCACCGTGGAGTACGCAGGGGCCGGGGATGACGAGGCGGCGCTGGTCAGCGTTCCGCCTTACCACATCGCCGCGGTGGCGAACGTGATCACGAACCTGTACGCCGGTCGCCGGGCGATCGTGCTCGAGCGGTTCACCCCTGAGGAGTGGCTCGACCTCGTTCGCGACCAGGGCATCACCAACGCGCTCGTCGTGCCGACGATGCTCAGCCGGATCGTGGACTGCACCGCCGACAAGTCGGTGCCCACGCTGCGTACGCTCGCCTACGGCGGTGCCCCGATGCCGGGCGCGGTGATCAACCGGGCGCTGGCGCTGTGGCCGCACATCGACTTCGTCAACGCCTACGGCCTGACCGAGACCAGCTCGACCGTCGCCGTCCTCACCCCCGAGGACCACCGCGAGGCACAGGCCGCCGACACCCCCGACGGCCGGGCTCGGCTCTCCTCGGTCGGTCGCCCCGTCCCCGGCGTCGAGATCCAGATTCGCGGCATCGACGACGACGTTCTGCTCCCCGGCCAGCCGGGCCGGATCTGCGTACGCGGCGAGCAGGTCTCTGCCGAGTACGCCGGCATCGGCCGTCTCGTCGACGACGACGGCTGGTTCGACACCCGCGACGAGGGCTACCTCGACGAGGAGGGCTACCTCTTCATCGGCGGGCGCAGCGACGACACCATCATCCGCGGTGCGGAGAACATCGCCCCGGCCGAGATCGAGGACGTCCTCTTCCGGCACCCGGCCGTTGCCGACGCCGCCGTGGTCGGCATCCCCGACGAGGAGTGGGGTCACCGGATCACCGCGGTGGTCGTGCTGCGCGTGGGGGCCGAGGCCGACGCCGAGGAGCTGCGCGAATTCGTCCGCGAGCGGCTGCGGTCGAGCAAGACCCCCGACGAGATCGCCTTCTGGAGCGAGATGCCGCGCACCGAGACCGGCAAGCTGGTACGCCGCCACGTCGTCGCGCAGTTCTCGGCGGAGCGTGTCTGATGGACCTATCCGTGTGGGCGGGCGAGCAGCCCGACAAGGCGGCGGTGATCGACGCCGCCGGTGCAGTGATCACGTACGCCGAGCTCGAAGCGGCCTCCAACCGGATCGCCCACCTCTTCCGTGAGCTCGGGCTGAGCCGCGGTGACCACATCGCGATCCTCTCCGAGAACCGGCTCGACCTGTTCCCGGTGCTGTGGGCCGCACAGCGCACCGGCCTCTACTACACGCCGGTGAACTGGCACCTGACCGCAGGGGAGGCTGCCTACGTCGTCGAGAACTGCGGCGCCCGGCTGGTCGTCGCGAGCGCGACGCTGGCCGACCTGGCCGCCGAGCTGCCCGAGGTCGAGCACCGGTTCTCGCTCGGCGGTGCGGTGCCCGGCCACGAGCCGCTGGAGCCGCGGGTCGAGTTGCTGCCCGCGACGCCGGTCGAGGACCAGTCCGAGGGCTGCTACATGCTCTACAGCTCGGGCACCACCGGGCGTCCCAAGGGCATCCTGCCGATGATGCCGGATGCGCCCTTCGGCACCGGCATGCCGTTCGACCACCTGATGCAGTCCGCCTTCGGCTTCTCGCCGGAGACCATCTATCTCAGCCCGGGACCGCTCTACCACGCTGCACCGCTGGGCTGGAGCCTCGGCGCGATCCGCGCCGGCGGCACGACGGTGATCATGGACCGCTTCGACCCTGAGATCGTGCTCCGGCTGATCGAGCGCGACAAGGTCACGCATGCGCAGTTCGTGCCGACCATGTTCGTCCGGATGCTCAAGCTGCCCGACGACGTACGCTCCACGTACGCCTTGGACTCCCTGCGCCTGGTCATCCACGCGGCCGCGCCATGCCCGGTCGAGGTCAAGCGGGCGATGATCGAGTGGCTCGGCCCGATCCTGGTCGAGTTCTACGCCGGCAGCGAGGGCAACTGCTTCTTCAGCATCGACAGTCCCACCTGGCTCGACCACCCCGGCTCGGTGGGCCGCTCGGTGCTGGGCGTCGTGCACGTCTGCGACGAGAGCGGCCGCGAGCTGCCGACGGGCGAGGTCGGCCAGCTCTGGTTCAGCGACGCGTCCCCGTTCGAGTATCACGGCGACCCGGAGAAGACCGCGGCCGCCTTCGACGCGCGCGGTTGGTCGACACTCGGGGACCTGGGCCGGGTCGACGAGGACGGCTTCCTCTACCTGGCCGACCGGCGCACCGACCTGATCATCTCCGGTGGCGTGAACATCTATCCCCGCGAGATCGAGGAGGCGCTGATCCTGCACCCCTCGGTCGCCGACGTCGCGGTCCTCGGTGTGCCGGACGTGGAGTTCGGCCACCGTGTCCACGCCGTCGTATCGCCCGCCGA
This sequence comes from Nocardioides sp. NPDC000445, assembly GCF_040300245.1. Taxonomy (NCBI): domain Bacteria; kingdom Bacillati; phylum Actinomycetota; class Actinomycetes; order Propionibacteriales; family Nocardioidaceae; genus Nocardioides; species Nocardioides sp. NPDC000445. The sequence goes on from NZ_JBEPDH010000009.1 coordinate 119,020, forward strand.
CGGGATCGTGCCCGGGCCCGAGCTCGAGGCCGAGCTCACCGCGTACGTCCGCCAGCAGGTCGCCGGCTTCAAGATCCCGCGCTCGTGGGCCTTCGAGGACGTGCCGAGGCTGCCGAGCGGGAAGATCCTGCGCCGGGTGCTGCTGGAGCGCTTCCGCTCGGAGGCGGTCTGACCTACAGCACCAGCTCGGCCATCGTCCTCAGCAGCGGCAGGTCGCCGGACACCAGCAGAGTGGTGGCCGGAGACTCCTGCCAGGCCGCGAGGTCGTCGCGGATCTTCTCCTTCGGTCCGACCAGGCACATCTCCTCGACCATCGCGGTAGTGACCGCAGCGACCGCCTCGCCCCTGTGGCCGGCCAGGAAGAGGTCCTGGATGCGGGTGGCCTCGCGCTCGTAGCCGAGCCGGCAGAACTTCTCGAAGTGGAAGTTGGCGCTCTTGGCGCCCATCCCACCGACGTACAGGGCGATGGCGGGGCGCAGCCGGTCGGCGGCGGCCTCGACGTCGTCGTCGATGGCCACGCTGACCATCGGCAGTATCTCGAAGTCCTCGGGCGTGCGTCGCGCGCCCGGCCTCGACCACCCCCGGCGCAGCTGGTCGAGCGCGTCGTCGACCTGCGTGGGGGAGAACAGGATCGGCAGCCATCCGTCGGCGATCTCCGCGGCCAGCTCGACGTTGCGGGGGCCCTCGGCGGCGAGCAGGATCGGCGGCCCCGGCTTGCGCGGGTGGGTGATCAGCCGCAGCGGCTTGCCGAGACCGGTTCCGCCGGGGTGCGGCAGCGGGTAGTGAGGGCCGGCGCTGGCGACCGGGTCCTCGCGGGCCAGGGTCTGCCGGACGACGTCGACGTACTCGCGGGTCCGGGCGAGGGGGCGCGGGAACGGGGCGCCGTACCAGCCCTCGACGATCTGCGGGCCGGAGACTCCCAGGCCGAGGGTGAAGCGGCCTTCGCTGAGGTGGTCGAGGGTCATCGCCGCCATTGCGGTTGCCGTCGGCGTACGCGCCGAGAGCTGGGCGATGCTGGTGCCCAGGCGCAGCCGGGTCGTGACGCTGCCGAACCACGCCAGCGGCGTCAGCGCGTCGGACCCGTACGCCTCCGAGGTCCACGCCGAGTCGTAGCCCATCGCCTCCACTGCGGCGAGAGTGGCGGGTACGTCGTGGGGCGGCGTCGCGCCCCAGTAGCCCAGGTGCCAGCCCAGCTTCATCGCACGTGCCGGTCATCGGCGTGGGCGCGCCGGAGGACCTGGTCGCGGCGCTCGGTGATCGTGGATGCGACGGCACCGTGGAATCCGCCGCGGGCGGCATGCTCGTAGTGCTGCTCCAGGGCCTCGTCGGCGGGCAGGCCATCGTTCTCGCGCCAGTCCTGGCGTAGGGCCGCGACCATCGCCGGGTCCTGGTCTGCGATGGCGACAGCGAGGCTTCCGGCGACATCGAGCAGCTCGGCGGGCGACACCACATGGTTGACCAGGCCGATCCGGAGAGCGGTCGCAGCGTCGACGAAGTTGCCGGTCAAGGACATCTCGCGGGCCCAGGCCGAGCCGACCCGCCGGGGCAGCTGCACCGCGACAGGGCCGGGGTAGACGCCCACGCGAAGGTGGGTGTCGGCGAAGCGGGCGCGCTCGGAGGCGACGATGAAGTCACACGCCAGCGCAAGCTCGAGCCCGCCGGCCACGGCGGGGCCGTTGACCGCCGCGATGACCGGCACCCGTGAGGCGGCGGTGGTGGCGATGAACGGCGGGATGTCGGTGATCCGCTCGACCCCTGGGTCGCGCAGGTCGAGACCTGCGCAGAAGGCCGGGCCGGCGCCGGTCAGCACGATCGCCCGGGCATCCTGGGCGGCCTCGATCGCCGCACAGGTCGCGGAGGCCAGGTCGGCGTTCATCGCGTTGCGCCGTCCGGGCCGGTCGAGGGTGATGACCACGACGTCGGCGTCGCGCTCGATCCGGACCAGGTGGTCCTCGCTGGCAGTCATGGCGACTCCTTGGAGTTGACTGTTTCTGACACTACCGCCATATTCGATCAGTGTCAGCGGAGCGATCCCAGACGGACGCGCGGCCATGAAGCCGTCCGTCAGATTGTCGAATCTGACACATGGTACGTATATCTACGCCCGGCCCGTCTCAGTCGGCTCTCCGGCGATCCACACCGCCCGGACGTGGTCGCGGCTCGGGGCGGCGAGTGCTGCGGCGAGCGGTCTGTCGAGAAGCACGAGGTCGGCGGGCAGGCCGGGTGCGATCCGGCGTGGTGCGCCACCGGGGTCGTCGGCCGGGCTGAGGTAGCCGGCGAGCGCCGTCGCGGCGCTGACCCTCTCGGCGGCGCCGACGGTCCGGCCCAGGGAGGTGGCGCGGCTGGTTGCCGACCGGATGACGCGCCACGGGTCGGGGTCGCCGTACGGGGCGTCGCTGGAGCAGGCGACCCGAACACCGTCGGAGAGCAGCCCGGCGTACGGATAGAGATGAGGTAGGTCGGCGGGGTCGACGTCACGGAGGTAGTCCTCCCCGCGGGTGCGCAGGAAGTCCGGCTGGGTCACGACCGCCACGCCGAGCCGCGCCAGGCCGGCACCGAGGCCGTCGGGAACCACGGCGGCGTGTTCCACCCGGTCGCCTGCGAGCGCTCCGACCTCCTCGAGCGCGACCACGGTGAGCACCAGCGACTCGCGGGTGACACAGTGCACGGCGACCGGGCGTCCTGCTCGGTGGCTGTGGGCGATCTCCGCGGCCAGGTCGTCGAAGTCGGGCAGGTCGTGATCGCGCAGCAGCAGCTTGCGCGGGCCGCCGGTGAGGCCGGCGGGCAGCGCGGCGCCGGTGGGCGCGCCGAGCAGGGTGAGCCGCTGCGGGACCGCGCCGCTGTCGGCGGCGACGGCGAGCAGGTCGACCGCCGCGGGGTCGAGATCGGGGGTGGCGTCGGTGAGCCCGGTGATGCCGTAGGACGCCAGCCGCCGGGCCGTGGCGGCCAGGTCCGGGGGTGAGTGGGGGAGAGCCGGCCGGAGCCGGTCGTCGTAGCGCCACAGGCGTCCGGTGGGGTTCCCGTCGCCGTCGCGCTCGACATCGGCGGTGTCGTCCAGTACGTGCTGGACCCGATCGAGCGCGGCGCTGTTGAGCATCCACAGTGCGCCGCTGCGGTGCTGGACCCGCACCGGTACGTCGCTCCTGATCCGGTCCAGCGTGTGCCGGTCGAGCGGGCCGGAGATCGACTCGTGGTAGCCCACCCCGCGCACCCAGCCGGCCTGTGCGGGCGCTCGGCGGAGTGCGTACACGAGGCCGGACGTGTCGTGCGCGGCGGCGGGGGAGCAGTCGACGGATTCGGCGGCCCGGGCCAGGGCGAACAGGTGGATGTGGTGGTCGTGCAGGCCCGGCAGCAGCGCGCCGCCGTCTCCGCCGACCACCTGGGCGATGCTCTTGCGGTGGATCTGTGGGGGCTGCAACCCGGTGACTCGCCCGTGGGCCAGGTGGACGTCGCAGCGCCTGCCATCCACCTCGACGTCGGCTATGACGAGGGGCGTCATCCGTCCGCCTGCCGGGGCATCGGCGGTGCGACCGGGACCGCACCCTCCGCGTACTCGACCCACCAGCCATCCCGCCGCCGGACGACCTGATGCTCGGGTGTGCCGCCCGTGGCGGCCTCGCTGGCCACATGGAGCATGGAGACGTCGATCAGCATGGCCTCCTCCCCGGTCAGGGCCGCCTGTGCCGCGACGGCGGCGGCCACGCCGGCGAGCGGGTCGGCGAGCGCGTCGCCTGCTGGAAGCAGGTCGCCGCCGTCGGGAACCACGAGGCCGGCCGCGGCGGCCACGTCATCACCGAAGCCGACGGCGTCGGAGTCCCGCCCGCGAGCGGTGATGCTGATCCAGCACGTGCCGCCCGCGACGATGTCGGCGGCGTCGAGGCCGAGCTGGCGCAGCGCACGTGGCCGGGAGGCCTCGAGGACCAGGTCCGCGGAGGCGACGAGGTCACGCAATTGGTCGCGCTCGGTGGTGAAGTCGAGCCGGACCGCCTCATGGCCGGCATGGAGGAGCTCGAAGAACGCGGGTGGGCCCGAGCGGGCGCCGTCGGGGCGGGCCGTGCTCTCCACCTTGATGACCCGAGCGCCGAGGCGACCGAGGAGATGGGCGCACAGCGGCCCGGCCCACAGACTGGTGAGGTCGACCACGAGCGGCTGCTCGCGCACCGCCCGGTCGCCGATCGTCGTGACGACGACGCCAGGCCGGTCGGCCGGAGGGTTCGTGGGTACGACGCCCCCGGGCAGGCCGAGCAGCTGGATCCGTTCCTCGGCTTCCGCCGCCGTCGTAGCGCGCAGCCAGCCTGCCACGGCAGACCAGGGGTCCTCCGCCGGTCGGCTGTCGCTCTCGGCGACCAAGGCGGGGACCAGGTCGACATCAGATTCCCGTGCCAGCGACAACCCGACGTACCCATCCTCCGCCGGCAGCACTCGAAACGCTCCGCCGCACGACCACGGCCCGTTGCGGCCCAGCCCGGCGTACGCCGCCCGCTCGCCGAGCAATCCGGGGATCTCGAACCCCAGCCCGGCGAGCTGCTCGCGGACCTGCAGGGCCGCGCGACCGGGGGCAAGCAGCGGAGGGCCACTCGGGCGGCCGGTCAGCGCCATTGCGCCGGAGGCCGCCCACGCTGCCACCGGGTCAGAGCCGGCCATCGACCAGCCCCCACTCCAGTGCCGTCCCCACCCCGATCCGGTCCCCGGTCAGGGCCAGGAACGCCGTACGCCACGGTCCGATCCGCTGCGTCAACGAGACCGTCCCACCCGCGCCCGGGATGAGGCCCATCGCGAGCTCGGGCAGCTGGAAGAACGCATCGTCGCGCGCCACCACCTCGGCTGCGAACGACGGCACCTCCACCCCCGCACCGATGCACGCCCCATGGACCTCGACCCGGACCCGGTCTCCCAGTTCGTGCATCAGTCGTCCAGCGCTGCGTCCGAGGCGTACGAGATGGGCGGCGGCGGGATCCGCGGCGGTCCCGAACTCGGCGAGGTCGCCGCCGGAGCAGAAGGAGCGGCCTGCCCCGCGGAGCACGACGCTGCTCAGGCTGTCGTCGGCCAGGGCCAGCTCCAGACCCTCGATGAGCCCGTCGCGGACCGCCCGGCCGAACGCGTTATGACGCTCGGGTCGGTTGAGGGTGATGGTGAGAATGTCGCCGTCTCGGTCGAGCAGGACCGGCCGGCTGTCGTCGGGCACGGGGGCGGTCGGTGTACGGGCTCGCCAGGCCCGGAACTCGGATCCGGCGAGAAGGGTCGAGTAGGCCAGAGACTCCAACTGGAGGTGATCGGCCACCGTTCCTCGAGGGGCCATGCGCAGGAGATTCGCAAGGGTCAGCGCCGCGGTAGGCGCTGTCCGAACGGTTGCGCTGATGCGCTCGAGTGCGTCAGTGTCGGCAGGCACCCAGGCGTGACCCGGGCCAGCCGGGGCCAGAGTTGTCGTGAGGGCCTTGAGCAGCGGCGCGAGGCTCGGCGAGACTGGTTCCGTGGCGATGCCGACCGTCACTACGGTGGGCTTGGACTGCTCGCTGCAGGCGCGGGAGACCAGCTCGGGAGGCGCGTCGCGGGCGGCGTCGAGATCGACGACGGCGAGCGGACTCTGGTCAGGGTCACCGGTCAGCACTGCCGCACCGTGTGCCAGCGCGCCCAGGTCGGTGACTCCGCTCGTGTTCGTGATGCCCACGACGACGGATCTTGCCACCGTTCACCCGGTTCCGTGTAGGGCAGGCCGGAATCTCAGCGTGCGAGCAACGCGCGTGCCATGACCAGTCGCTGAATCTGATTGGTGCCCTCGTAGATCTGTGTGATCTTGGCGTCACGCATCATGCGCTCGAGGGGGAAGTCGCGCGTGTAGCCGCATCCTCCGAGGAGCTGAACGGCATCGGTGGTGACCTGCATCGCGACGTCGGAGGCGAAGCACTTCGCAGCCGCTCCGAAGAACGACAGGTCGGGGTCGCTGCGCTCCGACTTCGCCGCGGCGACGTACACCATGATGCGTGCCGCCTCGAGCTTCATCCCCATGTCGGCGAGCATGAACTGCAGGCCCTGGAAGTCGCCGATCCTCTTGCCGAACTGCTTGCGTTCGCGCACGTAGTCGAGCGCATGGTCAAGGGCACCCTGGGCGATGCCGACGGCCTGTGCGCCGATGGTCACGCGCGTGTGGTCCAGGGTCTGCAGGGCAAGCTTCAGTCCCTCACCCTCCCGGCCGACCATCCGATCCTCCGGGATCCGTACGTCGTCGAATCGGAGCTCTCGGGTCGGGGACCCCTTGATGCCCAGCTTCCGCTCCGGAGCGCCGAACGTGAAGCCCTCGTCGTTGCGTTCCACCACGAACGCGGTGACGTTCGCGCCTCGGCGCCCGTCGGGGTCGGTGACGGCGAGGACGGTGTAGTACTCGGCCGCGCCGGCGTTCGTGATCCACGACTTCTGGCCGTTGAGGACCCAGTCGTCGCCTGCCCGGGTGGCGCGGCACTTCATGGACGCCGTGTCGCTGCCGGCTTCGCGTTCGGAGAGCCCGTAGGCGAACAGCGCATCGCCGCGCGCGACGGGAGGGAGGTAGGTGGCCTTCAGTTCCTCCGACGCCCCCAGCAGCAGCGGCATCGTCCCCAGCTTGTTCACCGCGGGGATCAGCGAGGAGGAGGCACACGCGCGGGCCACCTCCTCGATGACGATGCAGGTCGCGAGCGCGTCGGCGCCGGCGCCTCCGTACTGCTCAGGAATATGGGGGGCGTGGAAGTCCCCGGCACGTAGCGCGTCGTACGCGGCCTGGGGGAAGGTGCTGTTCTCGTCGACCTGAGCCGCCTCGGGCGCGATCTTGCTCTCGGCAAGCGCACGCACCGCCTCCCGGAGATAGCCGTGCTCCTCGCTGATCCGGAACATGTCGAAATCGGACGTACTCGTCATGGTCTGCCTGCCTCAGTAGTTGTAGAAGCCGCGGCCGGCCTTGCGGCCGAGGAGACCGGCGTCGACCATGCGGAGCAGCAGCGGAGGAGCGGCGTACAGGGGCTCCTTGAACTCCTCGTAGAGGGAGTCCGCGACTGCCTTGGTGGTGTCGAGCCCGATCAGGTCCGCCAGGGCCAGCGGGCCCTGCGGGTGGGCCGCCCCGAGCACGAGTCCGCGGTCGATGTCCTCAGCATCTGCGAACCCCGACTCGAGCATGCGGATCGCCGAGAGGACGAACGGGATCAGCAGTGCGTTGACCACGAAGCCGGCGCGGTCGGGGCAGTCGATCGCCTCCTTGCCGAGGACATCCTGGACGAACCTACGCGACCTCTCGGTGACGTCGGGCGAGGTGATCAGGGACGGGACGAGCTCGACGAGCTTGAGCACCGGGACAGGGTTGAAGAAGTGGATGCCGATCACGTTCTCAGGACGCGTGGTGGCGACGCCGAGCTTCATGATCGGGATCGATGAGGTGTTGGAGGCGAGGATCGCGTCTGGCGACTCGACGATCTTGTCGAGCTGAGTGAACAGGTCGGTCTTGGCCTGCTCGTCCTCGACGATCGCCTCGACCACGACCTCGCGGTCGGCCAGCGCGTCGAGCGAGATCTCGAGCCGGATCCGTTCCAGCACCGCGGCGGCCGAGCCGATCTTGCCCTTGTCCTCTGCGCGCTTCAGCGACTTCGTCAGACGTGCCTGTCCGGCCTCGGCCGCCGGCGCGCTCGACTCCACGACGACCACCTCCATCCCGGCTCGTGCCGAGACCTCCGCGATGCCCGCGCCCATCAGGCCGCAACCGACTACGCCGATCCTGTTCACTGTTCTGCTCTCTGTTGATCGAAGCGGGGATGGTCACACACGGGCAGCGGATCAGGACTTGCAGTGACTCACTTGCCTCTTGGACATCTCCCAGGACGTCCGACCAATAGAGCGGACCTGTCTGACGAGGTCAATGAAGTCCGCCATGACTCCACTCCGAGGGATGGCGAGTTCACCCCTGTGGAGGGAAGGTCACGCCCAGGCAACACATCTAGCGTCAGGACGCGTGACGCGGCCCGTCCGGTCGCGTCGACAGCCTGTGACAGGAGCGAAACGATGGGTCGAATGCCAGATGATGTCATCAACCACGAGCTGAGCCTGGTGTGGCAACAGATCTTCACCTGGGCGAGCTGGGCGATCGTGGCGGTGATGCTCGCCATCGCCGTGACGATGTGGGTGCGACAGCGCACGCCGTTCTACCTGATCGCGTGTCTCGCTGCGGGCGTTGCCGCCTACGCCGAGCCCCTCTACGACGTGGCCTTCGACCTCTGGTTCTACGACGCCCACAACGGGGAGCCCGGCGCGATGTGGTCGCACTTCACGGCGTTCGGTGTGGTGCAGCCGAACTGGTCGCACAGCGGCTACGTCATCCTCTACGCCAGCGCCTGCCTCTATGCCGGCCGTCGGATCTACCAAGGCAGGCTGGGTGGCAAGGGGCTGTTCGTCATCTGGGCCGCCGAGATCGCCGCCTCGTGCGTCTTCGAGGTCATCGGCACCGGCACCGACGTCTACACCTACTACGGCCCGTACGAGCTTCGGATCTGGAACTACCCCCTGGTGATCGGCGTCCTCGAGGGCACCCAGGTCGTGCTCTTCACGATCGTCGCGGTGCACATCTGGCGCCGGGTCGAGTCCGCGTGGGGGCTCACCAGCCTGTTCATCGTCTTCCCGATGACCTTCTTCGCGGCCAACTTCGGGATCGGTGCGCCGATCATCATCGCGCTGCACCTCGATGGGGCCGAGTTCTCGCGCGGCCTCGTCTGGGCCGCCACGTTCCTGACCATCGCGATGTGCGCGGCGGTCGTGAACGGCCTGACGAGGTTCCTGCCCGACCCGATCGGCTCCGGCGAGCCGGAGGTCGCTCCGGAGCCGGCATCGTCGGTGCGGGCCTGACCCGGGCCTGACGCACGATTCTGCAGGTCACGGCGAGCAAGAACACCCCGTCGGACGGTCAACCCCCCACTACGGGAGGACGCCCCGGAGGGCGGCGGAACCTACGTTTGAACGAGGCCGGTATCCGGCCCCCGTCCGCCCAGTGGGCCCGATCAGGAGGTACACAGTTGAGTACGTTCAAGGATGCTGACGAGGTCTACGCCTTCATCGGCAAGGCCATGGAGGCTTGCGTCGTCGAGCCGAAGTTCGTCGAAGCCACCAAGGACGGCAATCTCGTCGTCCTGATCCAGCAGACCGACCCCGAGGCCCATGTCCTGGTCGACTTCCCGGGGCAGAAGGTCCTGACCGGGGATGCGGCGAAGGCGGCAGCCTCCACGGTCCAGCTCCGGATGAGCTCCGACAACGCCAACAAGTTCTGGCAGGGCAGGCTCAACTTCACCCTCGCCATGGCGCAGCGCAAGGTCAGGCTCGAGGGCAAACGGACCACGGCGCTCGCGCTGCTTCCGCTGACCGACCCGATCTTCGAGACGTACAAGGCCATCCTCGCCGAGGCCGGCCGCACCGACCTGCTCGTCGACTGACGGCCGGTCCTTCCACCCTCCCGGCAATGACACGAGCAGGAGCCAACATGACTGACAAGATGACCGAGGACGAGTTCGAGGGCGCCTTCGCCAAGGCGCAGGAGCTCTCGCAGTTCTTCCGTGAGATCGGCCCGAAGTACGACGAGGAGAACACGTTCGCATTCCCCTCGATCGCGGCCTTCAAGAAGAGCGGGCTAGGAGCGCTGTCCGTTCCGAAGGAGTACGGCGGCCTGGGCGGCGACCTGCTCGACACGTCGCGCGTGGTGAGCGAGCTCTCCCGGGGCGACTCGGCCATCACCCTCTCCTACAACATGCACTACATCATGGTCGGCATCACCATGAGCCTGATGAGCGAGACCCAGAAGAAGCACTGGCTGGGACGCGTGGTCGACGGCGACATCATGTTCGGCCCGTTCTCCGAGCAGCGCGCCGGCTTCAGCGGCCTCGCTGACATGAAGGCTGTCCCGCAGCCCGAGGGTGGCTGGAAGCTCTACGGCAAGAAGGTGTGGGGCACGCTCTGCGAAGCCTCCGACATCGTGACGACCAACGCGACGATCACCGACGCCGAGGGCAACCTGCCCGAGGACTTCGAGGAGCGGGTCAACGCCGAGTCGTTCTTCATCGGCGACTTCAAGGTCGACGAGAACGGCCAGGGCGATGGCGTCCGTATCGAGAAGACCTGGAACGCGCTGGGCATGCATGCCACCGGCACCCAGACCATCGTCTTCGACGGCTACTACGTGCCCGAGGACGGTTTCATCTGCGAATGGCGTTCGGGTGCCTTCGGCGTCCTCGAGTGGGCGTCGCTGATGTTCGCCAGCATCTACCTGGGCATGCAGGCGCGCATCCTCGAGGAGTCGCGTGCGGTCCTCTCCAAGAAGACCCTGGGCGCCGTGTTCGGCGCGGTCGTCGCATCGGACGTCAAGGTCTCCGGTGTGGGACACATCATCGACGGCATCGGCGACATGGCCTCACGCTACGAACTCTCCCGTCGTGTGCTCTACCGCACCTGCACCGAGGTCTCGGAGGGTTATGACGACAACTGGCCGATCGAGCTGCGCTTCCCGTACATCGGTCTGGCCAAGACGTTCATCGCCGAGAATGTCATGCACATGAGCAAGCACGCGATGAGTATGGTCGGCGGGTCGTCGTTCAAGAAGGGTGCCATCTTCGAGCGCCTCTACCGCGACTCGGCCGCCTCGATGTTCCAGCCGCTGAACGCAGACCAGTCCCGCACCTACATCGGGGAGAACCTGCTCGCCCCGGAGGAGCTCGACGACTGATCTCACCGCACAGCCGACGTCGGCCTGCCCCTGTCCGGGGGCGGGCCGACGTCGATTTCGGGTCTCCGAAGCAGCTTTCAGATCGGCACCGTGACCCCAGCTGTCCACTCCTACGGGCAGTGCTGATCATCCCGTGGTGTGAGGCGTACGTCACTCCCTGCTCATACCTTCATAAGTGGGGTTGCGGCGCGCAGAATGTCGAACCTCTTCGAGAAGTCCCAATGGAGGAGAGATCAATGAACTACGCGTTCGCCATCAAGTGGCTGAAGGCATTCCGCGAGAGCTCTGAGGTGATCACCGCGCTGTACGCGGACGACTTCGTCTTCGAGGACCCGATCCTCGACCAGTTCGGGATCACTGACAAGGGCGACCTCGGGCGGATCTTCGACCTGTACGCCAACAAGGACCGCACCAACGGCCTGGGCGTGCACAACTTCCGGATCCGCGGCTACTGGGGTGACCACAAGAGCGGTCTCATCCGTTGGGAGTGGGGCCCGGAGGACTGCACGAACTTCATCGGCCTTGACGTCGCCAACAAGCCGTTCGTGTGCCAGGGCCACACCTTCCACCAGTACAACGATGACGGTCTGATCGTCCGCGAGTCGTCCTGGTGGGAGATCTCGACAATCCTCGAGCAGATCGGGTACCCCGGCGCCGACAACCCCCGCCCGCTCGGTAAGACCGCCGTCCCGGCCTGATTTAGGAGAACAGACATGACCGACATCGAATACGCGAAGCGCTGGGCGGAGACCCGCACCACCGACCTGGACGCGCACCGCGAGCTGTACGCCGCCTCGAGGCACTTCGCCATCGACAGCCGTAAGGTCGAGGACCACGAGCTCGACACCATCACGACCGACGCTGAGTTCGCGGAGGGCATGGCGCGATACGTGAACAGCGACGAGACGAGTGGTGCCGGGGTCCACAAGTTCACGGTCACGGACGTACTCCCGGGCAACGGCCACATGCTCATCCACTTCGACTGGGAACTCAAGGGCGCCGACAGCTACTGCGGCCTGCCGACCAACGGCAAGACGCTCCGGACCAAGGGATCGGCGTTCCTCGACTTCGACGCGAACGGGAAGATCGAGATGGAGTCCAGTTTCGTCGCTGAGGTGCCCGTCTTCCAGGAGCTCGGCGTCGCGCTGATCACGCCGCACTACTGGGAGGAAGGGTTCGACCCGGCTTCGCTGGGCTGACCTACGCGCGACCCCCACGTGGCCGGAGACCGACAGGTCTCCGGCCACGAGTCATTTTTCCGCTCTGTGAAGTGGGTCACCCCATGGGAGGGGCCTGTTCCTCCCCTGAGGTGTCGCCCACGTCACACCGCCAGATCTAGGTTCGGAGGACCGCGGTGGTGGCCGGCAAAGAGCACCTGGTCACCACCGCGCGACCAACACCAGTAGCGACAATGCAGCAGAGAGCAGGGGCCATGTGGGGCACGATGCCAGACGTCCTGGACAGGGCATGCGGGTACTACACGAACTCCGTCGCCGTCGTCGACGGAGACCGGCGGATCACCTACGGCGAGCTGCGCGACTGGTCCAACCAGATCGCCAACGCACTGGTCTCCCTCGGCGTGCGGAAGGGTGAGCGCGTCGGGCTGCTGCTCCCCAACACGTTGGAGTTCATCCCGAGCCAGCACGGCATCTGGAAGGCCGGCGCGGTCCTCGTGCAGATGCCCGGTCGGGCGGCAGCCGCCGTCCACCGCGCCAACCTCGACCAGACCGAGGCCACCACGCTGATCTACCACTCCTCGTTCGACGCCGTGGTCGAGGAGATGCGGGCCGAGCTGCCGAAGCTTGGTCGCTTCATCCGCGTCGGCGGCGACGTCGAATCCTCCGCTGACCACGCGTTCGAGGCCCTGGTCTCCGGCCAGCCGACCGAGCGGCCTGACGTCGCGCTGGACGAGCACGACGAGGCGTACGTGCTCTTCACCTCCGGCAGCACCGGCGAGCCCAAGGGCGTCGTCCAGTCCCACTTCACCTGGTGTCACTACAGCATCACCGCCGGCCTCGAGATCGGTGACATCCAGCAGGGGGAGGTCTTCGCGCACGGCGCCCCGCTGACCCACTTCACCCAGATCTTCGTCCACCCGACGTTCCTGCGGGGAGGCACCAACGTGATGCTGCCGGGGCTCGAGGTCGAGACGCTCCTCTCCGCCGTCGAGCGCGAGAAGGTCACGGCGACCGCGGTCGTTCCGACGATCATCTACATGCTGGTGGACCACCCGAAGCGTGACTCCTACGACCTCTCCTCGCTGCAGACGATGATCTACGCGGGTTCGCCCATCGCCCCCGACCGCCTCAAGGACGCGCTCGAGGTCTTCGGCCCGATCTTCATCCAGACCTACGCCGGCACCGAGCCCGGATACGTGTCCTGCCTGCGCAAGACCGACCACCGGGTCGACACCGACGAGGACGTCAGGCGACTGGCATCCGGCGGCCGTCCGCTGCCGTTCACCCAGGTCACCATCCAGGACGAGGAGGACAACGTCCTCCCGGTCGGCGAGATCGGCGAGATCTGCTCCAAGCAGCTCGGCCAGATGCTCGGGTACGTCGACGCGTCGCGCAACGCCGAGGCGCTCCGTGGCGGCTGGGTGCACACAGGCGACATCGGCCGGCTCGACGACGACGGCTTCCTCTACCTGGTCGACCGCAAGAAGGACATGGTCGTCAGCGGCGGGTTCAACGTCTTCCCGCGCCAGGTCGAGGACGTGCTCCTCGAGGACGCCGACGTCGCACAGGTCGCCGTCGTCGGCATCCCGCACGAAAAGTGGGGCGAGGCGGTGCACGCCTTCGTCGTCGTCAAGGACCGCAGCACCGCCGGCGACGAGCTGGTGGCGCGGCTGAAGGCTCGGGTGAAGGCGGCCCTGGGGCCGGTCTCGGCGCCCAAGACCGTCGACTTCCTCGACGAGCTGCCCGTCAACCCCGCCGGCAAGGTCGACAAGAAGACCCTGCGGGCTCCCTTCTGGCAGGGCCGCGACCGCCAGGTCGGCTGAGACAACCACCACCAACAGGAGTATCCGATGAGCGTTCCGCACTACCCCCTCCAGATCAACGGCGACATCGTCGAGACCGACGAGACCCTCGAGGTGCGCAGCCCCGCGACGGGCGAGCTCGTGGCCACCGTGGCGAAGGGTGGCGCTGCCGAGATCGACGCGGCGGTCGCCGCGGCGAAGGCCGCCGACAAGAGCGGTGTCTGGCGCAACACGCCGCCGGCCGAGCGTGCCGCGATCATCAACACGGTCGCCGCAAGCCTGGCCGGTCGCATCGAGGAGCTGGCCGCCCTGCAGAGCAGAGAGAACGGCGCGACCATCCGCGTCACCGGCGCGCTGCATGTCGGCCTCTCGATCGCCAACATGCAGTCCGTCGCCGCCCAGACCCTCGAGTACGAGTTCGAGAAGGCCGGCCCGGAGATCGGCCCGGTCCCGGCTGAGGGCATCCTCCGCCGCGAGCCGCTCGGCGTCGTCGGCGCGATCGTGCCCTGGAACATCCCGCTGCTGACGATCGTCTGGAAGGTCACCCCAGCGCTGGCCGCCGGCAACACCGTGGTCCTCAAACCGGACGAGCACGCGCCGTTGCTCGCGCTCGAGCTCATGAAGGAGTTCGAGGCCGCAGGCCTGCCGAAGGGCGTCCTCACCGTGGTGGTCGGCGACGGCCACGACGCCGGCGCCCGCCTCAGCCAGCACCCCGACGTCCGCAAGGTCGGCTTCACCGGCTCCACCGAGGTCGGCAAGAGCATCCTCGGCGCCTCCGCCGACAACATGAAGCGGGTCACCCTCGAGCTCGGTGGCAAGGGCCCGAACATCCTGCTCGACGACGCCGACCTCGATGTTGCCATCGACGGCGCCATCTACGCCTGCATGGCGAACAACGGTGAAGCCTGCGAGGCCGGCACCCGACTGCTCGTCCCGAGCGAGCGCAAGGACGAGATCGTCGAGCGGCTGGTCGCCCGGGTGGCCACGATGAAGATCGGCGACCCGCTCGAGCTCGCCACCGACATCGGTCCGCTGATCACCGCCGAGCAGCGTGACCGGGTGCTCGCACACATCGCCAAGGCCCAGACGCAGGGCGCCAAGGTCGCCATCGGCGGGTCCGCCCCGGCTGGCGACGAGTTCGCCAACGGCTACTTCGTCGAGCCGACCATCCTCACCGACGTCACTCCCGAGATGACGGTCGCCTGCGAGGAGGTCTTCGGACCGGTCCTCAGTGTTCTCAGCTACGAGACCGTCGAGGAGGCCGTGGCGATCGCCAACGACACCGAGTACGGCCTGTCCGCGGGTGTCTGGGGCACCGACGAGGCGCGCGTCCTCGACGTTGCCCGCCAGCTGGAGGCCGGCATGGTCTACGTCAACGACTGGCATGTCCTCCACCCGGCGTACCCCTTCGGCGGCTACAAGCAGAGCGGCCTCGGTCGCGAGGGTGGCCCCAACGCCCTGGACCAGTACACGGAGCAGAAGTACATCTCCGTCGACCGCTCGGGCGGCGTCGAGAACAAGGCGTACGGCCTCGTCCTCGGCACCCCCGCCTGACCGCGCAACTCTGACCGAGGAGCAGTCATGCGCCAGCACGTGTCAGCGAGCAGCAAAGACCTCGTCGAGGCGGCTTGCCGTGAGCTGCTTCTCGGTCGGGGGGTCGTCGTCTTCGATGACGAGGACCGCGAGAACGAGGGCGACCTGATCTTCGCCGCCGAGCACATGACGGCGGAGTCGATGGCCTTCGTGATCCGTCACACCAGTGGCCTGGTGTGCGTCGGCATGGCCGGCAGCCGGCTCGATCAGCTCGGCCTGCCGGCCATGGTCGAGGCCGCGAGCGACCCACGCGGGACCGCGTTCACGGTATCCGTGGACCTTGCGAACCCGGCCTCGACGGGCATCTCCGCCCTGGACCGGGCGGCCACCGCGCGCGCCCTTGCCGACTCCCGGTTCGGGGGCGATCTGTTCACCAGGCCGGGACATGTGTTCCCGCTTCGGGCGCGTCCCGGGGGAGTCCTCCAGCGGGCAGGGCACACGGAGGCCGCGGTCGACCTGTGCCGGCTCGCAGACCTGCAGCCGGCCGGAGTCCTCGCCGAGATCACCAACGACGACGGCACCATGGCGCGGATGCCGGACCTGGTGCGCTTCGCGGGCGACCACGGCCTGGTGCTTCTCTCGGTCGCCGACGTCGTGCGGGTTCGCATGTCGACCCTGCACGGCGAGTTCCACGCCGTGACCAACCGCTCAGGATCCCGACTCGACCATGACCTCGGCGCCAACTGCGCGCCGGAACGGAGAGCATCATGACCAGCACCGTGACCCCCCCGACGAACGTCGATCAGAAGTTCCGTGCGGCCATGTCGGCCTTTCCCAGCGGCGTCACCATGATGACGACGGCCGGCCCGGACGGCGAGCCGCGCGGATTCGCGGCGAGCTCGTTCTGCTCCGTCTCGCTCGACCCGCCCTTGGTGCTGGTCTGCCTCGCCAAGACCGCGCAGTGCCACGACGCCTTCATCGACAACGACCAGTGGTCGATCCAGGTCGCGGGTGCTGCCCACGTCGACCTCGTGACCCGGTTCGCGACCAAGGGGGTGGACAAGTTCGCCGGCGGCGAGTTCGTGCCCGACCACCGCGGTGTTCCCGTACTGGTCGATGCAGCCGTGCTCATCGAGTGCGAGGCACACCAGCGGTACGACGGAGGTGACCACACCATCCTCGTCGCCAAGGTGCTCGACATCGATGTGGATGACCGGCCGGCCCTCCTCTACTTCCAGCGTGAGTTCCGGCACCTGGACCACTTTCCGATGCAGGGGGCCTTCTGATGGCCCTCGACACCCAGCCGCCCCCGGCGGCTGAGCAACCACAGCGGCCGCTGACGCCATCGGGCCGGATGATGCACCGAGCCCCGGCGGGCGTGCAACGCATCCTCGTCGACATGGGCGAGGCGGGCAGGCTGCTCGGCTATCTCGTGAAGACCGCGGTCAAGGAGCCCCGGGGCTACTGGACCGCGACCCGCGACGAGATGTTCTACATGCTGCAGTTCTGCTGGCTCCCGGTCACGCTGGCCGTGGGCGGATTCTCGTTCCTGATCGCCAACTACGCCTACGACCTGGTCGGCCTCCTCGGCGCCGGCAACCGGCTCGGGACCTACTTCGTCTTCGCCAGCCTCCGTGAGATCTCGCCCTTCGCGACCGGCATGGCCGTCGCGGGCGTCATGGGCACTGCGATGACGGCCGACCTCGGCGCCCGGAAGATCCGCGAAGAGCTCGACGCCTTCACCGTCCTCGGCATCGACGCCATCCGCACCCTGGTGCTGCCGCGCGTCATCGCGATCACCGTGATGATGGTCGCCTTCAACATCGTCGGCAGCCTCCTCGGCATGAGCATGGCGATGATCTCCGCGACCTGGCTCGGCACCACGTCTCCCGGCGCCTTCCTGGGCAACCTGCTGGGCTCCATGACGGTGCCCGAGCTCGTCGGCACCACGGTCAAGTGCACGCTGATCGGCCTCTTCATCGGCGTGGTCTCCGCGCAGAAGGGGCTCAACGCCAAGGGTGGGGCCGAGGGCGTCGGCCGAGCGGTCAACGAGGCGGTCGTCCTCTCGTTCGCCGCCGTCTGGGTCGTCAACTTCATCGTCAACGCCACCATGCTCGGGCTCAACCCCGAGATGCTGATCAGCAGGTAGGGGAAGAACATGACCACGACGCACGTCACGAACCCCACCACCGATGAGGACGAGGGCCCAGAGCTCAGCGTCAACAGCTCGGGTGGCATGGGTGGCTACAGCGACGGAAGCTCGCTGATCGCCGATCTCGGTGGCATCGCGCTGTTCGGCATCCAGATCGTCAAGTCGATGCCGGACGTCCGGCACTACGGCACGGAGGTGCTGCGCCAGGCCGGGATCATCATCCTCAAGAGCACGTTCATCATCTGGTTCATGATGTGCATGCTCGCCGCGGAGATCGCCTTGGAGGCGCACTACCTGCTCGCCCAGCTCGGCGCTGGCGGCTACACCGCCGTGTTCAGTTCGACCGGCGACTACACCGTCGCTCCGGAGATGTGGGGGTGGATCCTCTCGGCCAAGGTCGCGTGCGGCCTGGTCGCGGAGCTCGGCTCCATGCGGATCAGCGAAGAGATCGACGCCCTCGACGTCATGGGACTCGACTCCCGGGCGTATCTCGTCAACACTCGGGTGCTCGCGATGATCATCGTCACGCCGTTCATGTTCGTCACCGGCACCGGCCTGATGTACATCCTGGGCTACTACATGAACGTCTACCTGTTCCACAGCGTTTCTGGTGGCGGCTATCTGTCGGTGTTCTGGTCGTTCACGACCCAGCAGGACCTCCTGCTCTCACTGCTTCAGGGCACGATCATGGGCCTCCTCATCGTCCTGGTCGGTTGCTACTACGGCTTCAACGCGAGCGGCGGCCCCGTGGGGGTCGGCAAGGCCACCGCAAAGTCGATGGTGATCAACCTCGTCATCGTCAGCGTGCTCGGCGCGGTCTTCCAACAGCTCTTCTTCGGCGCCTTGACACGAGCACCGATCAGCTTCTGACGGCACGTCTGGTTCGGACTCCACCGAAAGGAAACCCGCATGTCCTCTCACACCGCCAGCCTCGACGAGGACCGCTCGTACGAGGAGATCTACTCTCAGGGCGTCATCGTCGACCACGACCCCAACCTGGACCACAGCGTCCGGATCAAGGAGGTCAAGAAGTCGTTCGGCTCCTTCGACGTCCTCACCGGGCTCAACCTGAACTTCGTCGACGACGCGATCACCACGGTTCTGGGTCCCTCGGGCACGGGCAAGAGCGTGCTGCTCAAGCACATCGTCGGCCTGCTCGAGCCTGACTCCGGGGTGGTGGAGGTGCTGGGGCAGGACATGTGGAGCATCAACGCGAAGGAGCGGCAGGAGATCCGCAAGCGGATGGGAATCCTGTTCCAGGACGGCGCGCTCTTCGGCTCCATGAACATCTACGACAACGTCGCGTTCCCGCTGCGCAAGCACACCACCAAGCGCGAGTCGGAGATCCGCAAGATCGTGATGGGTCACCTGGACGAGGTGGGACTCGCCCGGGCAGTCACGAAGTTCCCCGGCGAGGTGTCTGGCGGAATGAAGAAGCGTGCCGGCTTCGCACGCGCCCTGGTCCTCAACCCGAGTGTCGTGATGTTCGACGAGCCCGACTCCGGCCTCGACCCGGTGCGCACCAGCCTGCTCAACGACCTGATCCTCAAGATGCACGCCGAGCACGGTGGAACCTACGTGCTCGTGACCCACGACATCCGGACCGCCCGCAAGGTCAGTGACTACGTGGGCGTGGTCTGGCAAGGAAAGCTCATTCACTACGGCGAGACGGAGGAGGCCTTCAACTCGGACATGCCCTTCGTGCGGCAGTTCCTGTCCGGAGACTCCGTCGGCCCCCTCGGAATGGACTGAACGACGATGCGACGAATGCGATGGCTGGCCCTGGCAGGTGTAGGGGCAGTCTTGGTTGGCGGCCTGGCCACGATGGGTGGGGACGACTACGAGGTCGACCTGGTGATGCCCTCGGCGGCTCAGCTGTCCGAGCGGAGCTCGGTGTGGATCAACGGGCATGACGCCGGGAAGATCACCGCCCTGGACGTCAAGAACGGGAAGGCGATCGTCACGGTGTCCGTCGACGAGGACTTCGCGCCGCTCCATGACGGGAGCACCACTCGGGTCGAGTGGGTCTCGGCGGTGGGCGAGCGAGTCCTGACGATCTATCCCGGACCGACGAAGAATGCCGCGCTCCCGGAAGGAGCTCTCGTCGAGGGCACCTCGCGACAGGTCGAGGTCGACCAGGTGCTGCAGGCGCTCGACGAACCGACCAGGAAGCGCCTCACGACGCTCATCGGTCAGCTTAACGACACCGCGGGCGGTCGAGAGGACGAGACGCGTGACACGATCCGGGGCGCCTCGGCAGCCGTCGGCGCGCTCGGGGAGGTGCTCCAGGCAGTCGGCCAGGACGGCCCCGCCATCCGGGCCCTCGTCACACAGCTCAGCGAGCTCACCGGCGCGGCCGCCTCACGCAAGGACGGCATCGCGAACACGGTGCAGCAGCTCAACGAGATCTCCGAGGCGACCGCGCGCGAGGAGAAGGAGCTCAACGAGACCCTGGGGCGCCTTCCACGAGTCCTCCAGACTGCGCAGGGCACCCTCCGCAAGGTGCCCGGCGCGACCGAGCCGACCGTGGACCTGCTCGAGGACCTGCGTCCCTCCACGCAGCTGCTTCCGAGCGTCAGCGCAAACCTGGCACCGACGCTGGTCGACCTGCGGCCGACGGTGGCCGAGCTGCGCCCGTTGCTCTCGGATGCAGACGAGCTTCTCGCGCAGACCCCAGGGTTGCTCGATACGAGTCACCAGGTCGTGCCCACCCTCAACAACTTCGTGGACGACGTCGGACCTGCGATCGCGTTCCTGCGTCCCTACACCCCAGAAGGCGTCGGTGGCGTCGGCAACTGGGGCCAGGCATTCGCCCCGTACGACGGGGCGGGGCACACATGGGCAGGCCTGCTCGGCCCAGGCACCAACTTGGTCAACGAGAGCCCCGTGCCCTTGCCGACGGCCCGCCAGAACCCCGCCCCGCCGCCGGGGCAGCCCGAGGGCCAGCCCTGGACCGACGCGAATGGGAGTGAGATCAAATGACGAAGAAGACCTTGATCGCCGTGATCACGGCGCTGGGCCTGGTCGCCGTTCTCGGGTTCGTACTGATGGGCCGAGGCGGAAATGATGACCAGGCCGAGCTGGTCGCCGTGTTCGACGATGCCAGTCCGCTTGTGCCGGGCAACGTCGTCAAGGCCTCCGGCGTGGACGTCGGAAAGATCACCGATGTCGAGCTCCGCGACGGGAAGGCTCAGGTCAAGATGCGCATCGACCGCAGCGTCCTGCCGCTCCACGAGGACGCCAAGGCGACCATCACCACCCAGGACCTGCTTGGAGAGCGGTTCATCCGGCTCCACCGAGGCAGCCCGGACGCACCGTTGATGTCGGCGATGACGATCCCCACGAAGAACACGGACCGGGTGGTCGATCTCCAGGATGTGCTCAACGCCGTGGACACGCCGACATCGGTGGCCCTCTCGGCGCTGCTCACCGAAACGGGCGAAGGTCTGCAGGGTCGTGGGAAGCAGGCAGACGAGGCGCTTGCGGCCCTCGCCCCCGCGATGAAGCAGACGAGCGACCTGGCGGAGATCCTCGAGGACCAGAATGACCTGCTGACCCGACTGGTGGACAACACCCAGCCGGTCGCGTCCTCCGTGGCTGCCGACGAAGGCCGTCAGCTGGACCAGCTCGTCGACTCGGCCACCCAGTCCCTCGAGATCGTCGCCTCGGAACGGGCCGCCCTCCAGGCTGCGCTGGCCCGGTTGCCGCAGACCTTGCGCAGCGCCCGAGCGGCCCTCGCCGAGCTCGCCGGCACAGCCGAGCCGACACGTCGCACCCTGAAGTCCCTGCGGCCGATCACCGACGACCTCGATGACGTCAGCGGCGAGCTGCAGAAGTTCGCCGACGCAGCAGACCCGGCACTCGGATCGCTTCCGCCCGTGCTGGAGCGCGCCGACCAGCTGCTTGCCGAGGCAGCACCCGTCGTGTCCGCACTGCGCCCCGCCGGCAAGGACCTCGTCCCGACCTCACGATCGGGAGCCCAGCTCATGGGCACCGCGCTGAGCGGTAAGAGCCTGACCGACCTCATGGAGTTTGCCGAGGGCTGGTCGCTGGCAACGAGCGACTACGACGCGATCAGTCACTACTTCAAGGCGATGGTGCCGCTCTCGCCCAACTCGATCGGTGACACGGCTGCGGGGATCGCGCCGGTCGTCCCCGATGACACCGCGCACGGCCTGCCGGTGCCGACGGCGCCGGAGATCGAGCAGAAACCGCGCGAGGGCGCGGCCGAGGACGATGCGATCGGCGGGCTGCTCGGCGGTGCCGCAACCGATGACGACAGTGCCACCGGCCTCTCCTCGAAACAGGAGAGCAGCCTCGTGGAGCAGTTCCTGGGAGGTCTGCAGTGAGCATCAAGGTGACTCCGGAGTTCCGGACACGTGCCCTCGCCTTCAAGGCCGGACTGATTGTCCTGGTCGTGCTGGCCGGCATCCTGTTCGTGACGTTCAAGGCTCAGACTGGGATGCCATTCGCCAAGACCACCGAGGTCCAGGCACTGGTCTCCAACGTGCACTCGCTTCGTGCCAATGACGCTGTGCGTCAGTTCAGCAAGCGGATCGGCCGGGTGAGCTCGATCGACTACCAGGACGGCGCCGCCCTGGTGACCATGGAACTCGACGGCGACGTCGACGTATACCGCGACGCCCACGTCGAGCTGTGGGACCTGTCCGCGCTGGCCACCAAGTTCGTCGCGCTCGATCCGGGCACGCCCGAGGCGGGAGAGATCGGTGACGAGCCGATCCCGGCCAGCCAGACGGATGACTCCGCAGACGTCTATCAGCTGCTCGATGTGCTCGATCCGAAGACGCGGAGCGCGGCGACCTCGACCCTGCGTGCGCTCGGCGGCGGAGTCGCCGGGCATGCCAAGGACATCCAGCATCTCCTCGCGGCTGCCCCCGATCTCCTGGGCGACCTCGGCGCCGTATCTGCCGCCCTCGCTGCCCCCGAGACAGATCTGGTCGGGCTCCTGGACAACGTGGAAACCGTCTCCGGTCGGCTTCGTGGCCGGGAGTCGGAGATGCGCCAGCTGATGGACCGCAGCCAGGAGACACTCGCCGCCGTGAGCGTCGACTCGGGAGAGCCGCTCCGCCGCACGGTGGACCAGCTGCCGCAGACGCTCGAGCACACCGAGCGTGCGATGAGCAGCCTCCAGACCCCGCTGGCGGACACGGGGCACGCGATGAGGTCCCTGCGTCCCGGAGCCGACGCACTAGGCCGCTCGGAACGCGACCTCCGCGGCTTCCTGCGTGAGTCGGTGCCCGTGGCGAAACAGGTCCCACCGGTCGCGAAGACGGCGATCCCGGCGGTCGAGGACCTCACCCAGACGGTCGCGGATGCGCGCCCGCTGGCCCCGATGGTGCGCCAGGCTTTGGCCGACCTCAAGGTGCCGCTGGGTGTGCTTGCCCCGTACGCCCCCGAGATGGCCACGCTGTTCCTCCGTGGCCGGAGCTTCGTCTCACAAGGACCGCAGCCCGGTGTCCGCTACGCACGGCTCGGACTGACGCCAGGGGTCAACACCGTCACCGGCGGACTGATCGCATCCGGCGACGCCAGCCTGCCGCAGAACATGTACCCGCGCCCGGGCGAGGCGCAGAACGACCGTGCCGAAGGCCTCACGCCTCCCGGCCTGCCCTTGGGAGTGAACTGATGACAACGTCTCGTCCGAAGTTGGTCCTGTCATCGCCGAAGACTGTCGGCGTGATCGTCATGGCGGTGCTCCTGGCCTTCTCGCTGTTCGCCTTCAACCGGGCGAAGGTGCAGACGACGCTCGCCTCGGGGGAGCCGCTCAGCGCGGAGTTCCGGCAGGACTACAAGCTGGTTCCGCATGAGAGTGTGGTCAAGCTCGCCGGCGTCGAGGTCGGCAAGGTGACCGGCGTCGAGCAGGCCGACGGTAATGCCGCGAAGGTCGTCATGAAGCTCGACGACGGCACCCTCGACAAGCTGGGCACGCAGCCGAAGGCCAACATCCGGCCCACGCTGGTGCTCGGCGGCAAGTACTACGTCGAGCTGGTCCAGGGTGGCAAGGACGGAGCTGCCGCGGAAGGCGCCACCATCCCGGCGAAGCGGACCACCGTCCCCGTCGAGCTCGACAAGGTCCTCTCGGCCGTGACTCCGGAGGCCACTGAGTCGGTGCGAGGCACGGTCGGCAGCCTGGAGAAGACCCTCGACCGCGGCGGCCAACGCGAGGTCGGGGAGCTGCTCGACAGCGCTCCTGCCGCCTTGGAACCCACCTCCCAGGTTCTCGGAGCGCTGCGAGGCAACCAGCCCTCAACGGATCTGACGCGTCTGGTCACTGGGCTCAACGCCACCGCGACGGAGTTGACCCGCGAGCGAGGTCAGCTCGTCACGATCATCGACGACCTCTCGGTGACGACAACTGCGCTCGCAGACCACCGCAAGGCGATCTCCGGCACCCTGGACCAGGCGCCTGAGACGCTACGCGTGACCGAGACCGGCCTTGCCGATCTCGACGGGACGCTCGACCGGTTGCGGACCACGGCAGAGGACTTCAGGCCCGCCGCGCGCGAGCTCGAGCCGACCCTCCGCGAGCT
The DNA here is from genome assembly GCF_040300245.1 of Nocardioides sp. NPDC000445. NCBI lineage: Bacteria > Bacillati > Actinomycetota > Actinomycetes > Propionibacteriales > Nocardioidaceae > Nocardioides > Nocardioides sp. NPDC000445. The sequence continues at coordinate 142,956 of NZ_JBEPDH010000009.1, forward strand.
GGACGGCGTGCTGGTCACGGCTCGGCCGGTGATCGCGGACGCGCGCGTCGTGGCCCACGACGCTCGCCCCCTCGTCGAGGACCTGCGGCCCGGAGTCAGTCGCGCCACCTCCGTCCTCGAAGACATCGAGGGACCGGTGGTCGAGCGTCTCGACGGGCCGCTGAAGAAGGCCGTCCTGTCTCCATGGCACGGGACCGGCGTCTACGAGGGGGGTGGCAACGACCACCCGCTCTACAAGGAGGTCGGCTACCTCCTCTCCGACACCGCCGACGTGTTCAAGTACCACGACAAGAACGGTGCTCACGGTCGCCTGATGGCCGGCGTCGGACTGAGCACTCCTGGCGGCATCATCGGCCACTCGATCGAGCAGTATCTCGAGCTGCTGGGGTACCAGCTCCCCGCCGGCCCGCAGGAGGGCGCCAACCAGGGAGAGCTGGCGCCTCCGCTCGGTTCCTCGCCGTCACACAGCGACGGTGCCTTGGGGTCAGCGCCCGAAGGCCCGTCCGAACTGACCCTTCCACTGGTTCCCAGGAGTGAGCGATGAACGAGCAAGGCAGGCTGGCCGCGTACTGGGAGCGGATCAAGACCGTTCCCGGCCTCGGCCGAGACGTGACGGCCCTGGCTGTCCTGATGGTGCTGGGCGTGGTGGCAGCCGCGATCATCAAGTCGTATCTGGGCGGCACCACGCCGTGGAGCGACAGCACGCTCGTCAAGGCCGAGTTCGCCGAGGTCCCTGGGCTGAACCCGAGCGCTCAGACCTCCGTCACCATGGCGGGCGTGCGGGTCGGCAAGGTGACCACAGCGAAGGCCAGCGACGACGGATCTGCCGTGGTCACGATGAAGCTGGAGGGCGAGTACGACGTCTACCGTGACGCCCGTGCTGTGCTGCGGCCCAACAACCCGCTCAACGAGATGCAGGTCGAGATCAACCCGGGTTCGCCCTCGGCCGGCAGGCTCCAGGACGGCGAGGCCATCCCGGTCAGCCAGACCGCGCGTCCGGTGCAGGCCGACGAGATCCTCGAGCACCTCGACGAGCGGTCACAGCTGGCGCTGACCGATCTGCTGGTGGAATCCGATGTGGCGCTGGCCCGGGCGCCCCAGAACCTGCCGCAGGGCCTCGGCGCCACCAACGACACCCTTCAGGCCGTGCAGCCGGTCGCCGAGGCGCTGCGGACCCGCCGCGAGAAGATCGCGGCGTTGGTCAGCGCGCTCTCGGACATCTCCGCGGCGGTCGGCCGCAACGATGAGCGGATCGGACGCCTCGCCGACGCGACGCAGGCGACGCTCGCGGTGCTCGCTGACAGCGATCAAGCCCTGCGGGCAAGCCTCAAGGAGTTGCCTGGCCTCACAGGCGACCTCCGCGCGGCGTTGAACAGCACCCAGGCTCTGACGGAGGAGCTCGACCCGACGCTCGACAACCTGCGCAGCGCTTCGGACACGCTTCCGGGCTCGCTGAAGCGCTTCCGATCGACGGTGGGGAACCTCGGCAAGACGCTCGACGCCGCCAAGCCGGTGCTCGAGAAGGCACGTCCGGTCGTGGCCGATCTTCGGCCGCTGGTGGCAGACGTGACCACGTCGCTGGACGACATCGAGAAGATCACCTCGCCGCTGCGTCACGACACCCGCACAGTGATGAGCTACCTGACCGCGCTGAAGGCATTCGTCTACAACACCTCCTCGGTCTTCGGCGCAGGCGATGCCAACGGCGGCCTCATCCGTGGCCACCTGATCGTGCCGCTGCCGGGTGCCGGCGTACTGCCCAATTCACCTGACCAGGGAAGAGGAGAAGGATGATGAAGACCCTCCTGCTTCAGCGCACGGGCCGCATGGTGACGCTCGCGGTGTTCTTCGGTGTCTGCGCGATCATCATGTTCATCCTGTACAGCGGTACGGGCGCCAAGCGACCGGTCATCGACAGTGAGGAGTACACCGCCACGGTCGTGATCCCCGACGTCGACAACCTCGTCCAGGCCTCACAGGTGCAGGTCGCCGGTGTGAAGGTCGGCCAGGTGCGTTCGGTGGAGGTGAGCGACAAGGGGGCCGAGGTCGTCTTCGCGCTCGACGACGAGTACGCCCCCTTGCACGAGGGAGCCGAGCTCCGGGTCGCCGAACGCTCGCTCGTGGGCGAGTCCTACCTCGCCCTGACCCCCGGCAAGGGCACCGAGATCCCGTCCGGCGCCGAGCTCCCCGCCGGCATGGTGAGGCCCAGCGTGCAGCTGCGTGACGTCCTCGCCAGCCTGGACGAGGAATCGCGCGGCGACATGAGGGAGCTGCTCCGCTCGCTGGGCGCTGGAACGTCCGGCGCGGAGGGTGACCTCGACACGCTGATGACCGGACTGGGCGATCTCGGCCGTGAGGGCCACACCGCTCTGGACGCGATCGCTGCCCAGTCCGAGGACCTCGACAAGCTCGCGCGGCAGACCTCGCAGGTGTTGCAGGCACTCGACACCGGCGAGGGCCAGATCGCCGACCTCGTCGACAACGCCAACCAGGTCACGGGTGCGACTGCGGGTCAGCGCGGGGCGATCGAGGCCACCCTCCGCGAGGCGCCGGAGACGCTGGCTGCCACGCAGACCGCGAGCGACTCGCTCGTGAGCCTGTCGGTCGCGCTCGGTCCGGTCGCGAAGGACCTGCGTGCCGCAGGACCAGGCCTCACCACAGCACTGGGCGAGCTCCCCGCCACCACCAAGGACCTGCGCGGGATGCTGGAACCCCTTTCGGGCGTCCTCGACCAGGCGCCCGCGACGCTCGACCGGGTGCCCACGTTCTCCAACGACGTCCGGGCGACCATCCCGACCGCACAGGCGACGCTGGCGGACGTCAACCCGATGCTCTCCTACATCAAGCCCTACGGACCGGAGTTGGCCGCGTACTTCGCCAACTTCAACGCGGTGCTCAACTATCGCGACGAGAACGGTTCCTACTACCTGCGGCTGACCCCGCTGGTGAACACCCACTCGCCGCAGCTGCCGCTCTCGACCAACAACCTGCTGGGCAACTACACCAACGCCTACCCGGCGCCGGGTTCCGGCGCGAGGCCCGGGCCCTTCAAGGGTGATTACCCGCGCGTCGAGAGGCAGGTTCGGTAACCATGGGGAAGGTGCGGCTCCTGGGTGGGGGCATCCTGATGGCCGTCGTGGTAGCGGTGGTGGTGGCGGGCCTCGCCCAGGTCCGCACCGACACGACCACGCAGTCGCTGCTGCCTGTGGAAGACCCGGGTCTGGAGGCTTCCCTGGAGGCTGCCCGCTCGTTCGGTGGCGACCCCGTCGTCATCCTGGCCGAGACCGACGAACCGCGGTCGTTGCTGCAGGGCGACCAGATCGAGCGCCTCGTCGGCCTCGAGGGCCGATTGGCGCAACTTCCCGACGTGGCCGTCGTCTACGGCCCCGGCACGGTGCTCAACCAGGTGGCGGGCCAAGCGCAGAACATGATGGCCGCGATCGCCGGCCGGCGGAACGCGCTGCGCGCGGGTGCCGAGCAGCGCGCCGAGAAGGCTGGGCTGTCGCCCGCGAAGGTCAAGCAGGCCGGGGAGCAGGCCATCAAGGCGTACGACGTTCGCTACGGCAGCCTTCTGGTCAAGGCCCTTCCGGCGGGGCTGCCGACCCTTCGCAACCCACGGTTCGTCCAGGCAGTCGTGTTCGACGAGGACGGTCGTTCACGGCAGCAGTGGCGGTTCGTCGTGCCCAGCGCGGACGCCGTCGCGATCATCGTCCGCCCCCGCGAAAGCCTGGACCAGGCCGCGACCGAGCGCCTCGTCGAAGAGGTCGAAGAGTCGGTCGACAAGGCCGGGCTCGAGACGAGTCGGGTGACCGTGACCGGCATGCCGGTTGTCGCGGCAGGACTCGGCGACGTGCTGACGCGGGAGATACCGCTGCTCGGAGGCATCGGCCTGGTCCTGATCCTCGCCTGCTACCTGCTCCTGCCGTGGCTGTCGCCTCGACGTGCGCGACTTCTGCCCCTGGTAGCTACCACAGTGGCGGTTGCCGGCGTCCTGGCTGCCTTCGGCTGGCTCGACCACCCACTGTCCCTCGGTGTCGTGGCGTTCCTGCCGATCGTGCTGGGCACAGGCAGCGACTTCCCCGCATACTTGGTCCGAGGGGCCAACCGCCGTCAGGTGGTGGTCACTGCTCTGGCGGCCGCCGCGGGGTTCGGCGCCCTGGCCGTCTCCTCTGTGCCCTTCGTACGCGACCTCGGCCTCGCGCTGGCCTCGGGGGTCGTGGCAGCCACAGGTGTCGGCCTGATCCTGGCCCGCAGGGCCAAACCTCTGTCTCCGGACGACGCCCCGTCGCCGGGGGGCGATGCTGGCGAACCCGTGAGGAAACCCTCCGGTCGCAACGGCTTTGCGACCAGGGTCGGGATCGTCGGTGCAGCCATCGCGTGTGCCCTCGGAGGCTGGATCGCGCTGCCCGGTCTCGACGTGGAGTCGCAGCCCGACCAGTTGGCTGCGGGCCTTCCCGCACTCGAGGACGTACGCCATGCCGAGGAGCTCGTGGGGTCGGCCGGCGAGGTGCAGGTGCTGGTCCGGGGCAGTGACGTGACGTCCCCGGAGTCGCTGGCATGGATGCGGGAGGTGCAGGAGGTGGTCGTACGCCGGTTCAGTGACAGGCTGCACCCGATCGTGAGCCTCCCGAGCCTGCTGAGCTTCCTGGGTGACGATCCGACCCCCGCGCAGATCCGGGCGGGGCTCGAGCAGCTGCCGCCGTACCTGCGTGGTTCGGTGATGCGCAGCGACGGCCGGCAGGCGGTGCTCAGCTTCGGGATCGAGCTGGAGGACGTCGAGGCCCAACGTACGCTGCTCGCCGACCTCCGCTCGGCCATCCCCGACCCTCCTTCGGGAGTCGAGGCAGACCTCGCGGGACTGCCCGTGGTGACGTCTCGCAGCTACGAGCTGGTGTCCGGGAACCGTTACCTCGACGCGCTGGCGGGGATCGCCGCCGCCGGGCTCGTCCTCCTGGTGGGGCTGCGGCGGCGTTCCGACGCTCTCCGCGCGGTCGTGGCCGCCGGTCTCGCCACGGGCTGGGGCTTTGCTGGTGCATGGCTGCTGGGCGTCCCACTGACTCCGCTCACCGTGGCGCTCGGGTCCTTGGCCACGGCCACGGCGTGCGAGTTTACCATTCTCCTCGGCGCCGCGAAGGCGTCGCGCACCGTCCTGCTCGGGCGGTCCGTCATGGTGGCAGCGGTCGCGGCCGCCTGCGGATACCTCGCGCTGGCGTTCTCGGGACTTGCGGTCATCCGTGACTTCGGTCTGTTCCTCGCAGCGACCGTTGCCCTGTCCTTCGTCGCGGCCCACGTCGTCCGAATGCTCCCCTCAGCCCCGGGGCCGGAACAGAGCCTGCCCGCCAACGAACCCACGAAATCCCCTGAAGAGGTGCTCGTATGAAACTGCCCGTATTCCTCACCCAGCGGCCACTCGGCACCAAGACCGTCGGAGTCGTACTCGTCCTGGCCGTGCTGGTCGCGGGAGCCGTTCTCGGCGTGCGCGAGCTCCGCGACCTCCCGGACGACGCGGCCTTCGAGTACGACGGCACCGTCGTCACCAAGGATGACCTCGATGAGCGTGTGGAGGTGCTCGGAGCGCTCTACGGCATCAAGGAACCCGGTAAGAAGGACGGCCGAGCTGCCTTCCGGCGCGACACCGCCAAGGCAGTCGCGGTCAGCATGGTGCTCGACGACGCGGCGCGTGACAAGGGCGTCGCGGTCTCTGACAAGCGTGCCCGCGACACCCTCGACCAGATGGTGGCGTCGCAACTGGGCGCGGATCCGCGTGAGGCGTTCACCGAGCTGCTCGCGGACTTCGGGGTGACCGAGGCGGCGGTGCTCGACGAGGTGAAGCGCCAGCAGGCCGTCGCGCTGCTGTTCGAGAAGATCACCAAGGATGCGGCCGCGGACGTGACGGCCGCCGACGCCCGCGACTACTACGAGGCACACCCGGACCGGTTCATGACCCCCGAAGGCAGGGAGTTGCGCAACATCGTGGTCCGGACCGACAAGGACGCGCAGGCGGTGGTGCAGCGGGCTCGGAAGGGCGAGGACTTCGCGGCCTTGGCCCGTGCCAACAGCCTGGACGACGCCACCAGGGACCAGGGTGGAGCACTGGGCGTGGTCCCCGCGAGGTCGCTGGCCGGAGACTACGCGAAGGCGGCCTTCGGAGCCCGGAGCGGAGCGGTCTTCGGTCCGGTACGTACGCAGTTCGGGTGGAATGTCGGCCAGGTCGTCCGCATCGTGCCCGGCAAGGAGCCGACGTTCGACCAGGTCGAGGACCAAGCCCTCGATGTCGTGCGGTCCGAGCGCGCCCTCGAGGCCTGGCGCGACTGGCTCGAGGGCCGCATCAAGAAAGCCGACGTCGAGTACGCCGACTCCTACCGCCCCGAGGACCCGAACGAGCCACCGGCAGTGGCCACGGAGCAGCCATGAGCACGACGCTCGTGAGTGGAGCCATCGCCCTGATCTCCCTCGCGCTCGGGCTGTGGGGATCCAACAACCCGGCCCGCCTGGTCCCCCCAGGACTCTCAGAGGAGCGCCGTGCGCGCGATGAGCGCCGGATCCGCCGGGGTGCGAGGTCGATGCTGGTGATGGCTGGGGTGTTCGCGGTCCTCGCGGTCGTCCCTCTGGCGGCACGCTGATGGCGACGACCGTCGACGTGGTGGACGACGGCTGCGTGCGGACCCTCGTGATGAACGGGCCGATGTCCCTCAACTCACTGGCAGAGTCGACGGCTAACGCACTGCACGACCAGATCCAGATGGCGGAGCGCGACGAGAACATCCATGCCATCGTCCTGACCGGGGCGGGGGAGCACTTCTCCGCGGGAGGCGACGCGGAAGGGGTGCTGAGCGCCCACGGGCCGTCGGACGACGACGCGATCCTGCGGTTCATGCGGGCGTACCAGCGCGCGGCCAGGGCCGTGTGGGAGAGCCCGCTGCCGATCATCGCTGCGGTGTCTGGAGTTGCCTACGGTGGTGCCTTCAACCTCGCTATCGCGTGTGACCTCGTCGTCTGTTCCAGGAGCGCCCGGTTCTGCCAGGTGTTCCTGCGGCGAGGGCTGGTGCCGGACTTCGGTGGGGCGTTCATACTTCCTCGCATCGTCGGGATGCAGCGCGCCAAGGAGCTGATACTGCTGGCGGACGAGATCGACGCGGTCGCGGCGTACGACCTGGGGTTCGTCAACGTCGTCGTCGACACACCCGACCAGGCGCGAAGTCACGCCCAAGGGCTGGCGCACCGGATCTCCGCCGAGTCGCGGTTGGCGGTTTCCCTGACGAAGAAGCTCCTTCACCAGAGCGCCAGCGGGTCGTTCCCGTCCGCGCTGGAGCTCGAGGCCTTGAGTCAGACGTTGGTGCTCGGCTCCGACAAGGCACGGTCGGCGTTCGAGGCCTTTCGGGAGCGCTGAGGGTGAGTCACAGCGTGACGTCGAGGATCCGCCGGCACATGATTTGCAGGTCCTGCTCGACCGAGCGGCGCCTGCGCAGGTGATCCGTACGAGTGACGTCGTTGACCACCGTGAGGACCGCGTGCACAAGGAAGCGGGCGCGTCGCTCCTCGATTTGGGGCCGGGTCTCGCGGACCAGTCGGATCCACTCCGCCACGTAGTCGTGCTGCGAGCGGCGCACCTGACGGCGGTGTTCCTCGGGCAGGTTGGTGACCTCTGCGACCAGGATGCCGACGAGGTCGTGGTGGACGAGAGCGAACTCGATGTAGGCGTCGAGCAGGTTCGTGACGCCCTCCGCGCTGTCGCGGGCCCGTCCGAGCGCCCGTGAAGCGCCGAGCTGGAGCGGTTCGGACGCACGTGCGATCACCGCGGAGAGCAGGTCTGACTTCTTGGCGAAGTACTTGTAGACCGCCGCACCGCTGATGCCCACGCTCTCTCCGACGTCCTCCATGGAGACGGCCTGGTAGCCGAACTGGTGGATGAGCGGGGTCGCCGCCGCCAGGATGGCCTCTCGCCGGCCATGCGGGCGCAGCCCGACGACTGTCGGGACGGGCTGCGGCTCCGCGCCATCGTCACTCCCGGTGAGGCTCGTGGTGCATACGGCGAGCGCCATGCGCTCGAGCATGTCGATGATGTCGTCCGGCTCCAGCTCCGTGCTGTGATAGGACGGACTGGTCAGCACGGCCAGGGCCGCCCAGGTGAGCAGGTCAGCCTGACCGGCGGACAGGTCGGGCCGGGCAGACCTGAGCTGTCGTGAGAACTCGTCGATGAAGGTGAAGAACCTGGCCCGCATGGCAGTACGGGCCTCGTCATCGAGGAAGCGCGCCTCGCGGTTCCACAGGACACCCATGTAGCGCCGCTCTCCAGCTGTGGTCGCAATGCCCGTGATGACCTCACCCAGGTCCTCGGGCGAGCCCTCGAGGACGAATCTCGTCGCCTGGTCGAACCCGTCGGTCAGCGCGTGGCTCAGCAGGTCCTGCTTGCCCTTGAAGTGTCGGTAGAGGGCACCTGCGGTGATGCCGACCTCCGCCGCGATCTGGCTGGTGCTCACATTGTGAAACCCATGTCGGTAGAAGAGATGGCCTGCCACCTCGACGATCCGTTGCTTGCGGTCCCGCGGCCGAGGGGTGCTCTTCAGTGGTGCACGTCGCAACTGCTCCGTCATCGCCCTCTCCCTGAGTGCTCCCGAGCCGCACTTTCCCACAGCATCAGGGTCGCTGACCTGATGGTTGCGCATGGTTTACTTATCCGCCAGTTTACGGCACATCCAAGGTGCTGAAGCCACCAGCCTAGACGATAGGCGTTTACTTGCTGTCGTCTTGGCGCCTGAGCGATGCAGTGTCTCGAGAGGTCGACGGGTGTCTCAGAGCAGACGGATCGAAGAGATCTTCCAGGTCCCGTCGGTGTTCCGCAGGTCAAGGGCGAACTGGGCCGGGCCGACGGCCGACTGGCCGGAGGGGGTTGAGGCTGCTTGGTCCGCGAAGACCAGGAGCTTGGCCCGTTCGTCTCTCAGCCACACGACTCCGACGTCGCGGACGGTGGTGGTGAGGGTGAGGCGCTGGGCCCCCGCGGCACGTAGATGTGATCCGTACAGCCGGTCGTACTGACCGACCGCGTCGCCCACGAGGGCCTCTTGTGCTCGTCGCCGGGTGGCGGCGACCTTTCCAGGTCGGATGGTGAAGACCTCGGCTGCCGTCGTTCTCCCGATCTCGAGGACCTCATCGGTGGCCGTACTGGAGACGAAGGCGACGTTGTGACCTGATGCCGGGGTGGAGCTGCCGGACTCGGTGGCCAAAGCGATGGCGACGCCGATGACGACGACCATCGTCAGCATCAGGACGGCGTGGGCGCGTCGTGGCCGAGGGACGGTGATCCTCATGTGCTGCTCACTGTCTCGAGATAGGTGATACGCCACGCCGAGTCGATGTGCTGCATCAGCATGCGGAGGCGTCGGACGGCGACGGTGGGCTTTCCATGGCGCGGCGTGGTGCGGACCTCGATGACGCTCAACACGGTCGCCCGGCCTGCGCTCGGGTCGAGAGCCGAGACGGCTGTCTCGAGGACCTTCGTGGCCGTCGCTGTGCCCTTGCGACGAATGTCTGCCGCGATCTGCGCGGGATGCCGCGCCAAGTCACGATGAAGCGCACCGCTCGACACCTCGAGCCAGTCGCCTACGGTCTGCTTGCTCTTCTGGGGATCAACCGTGTTGAGGGCGATGGCTGCCTCGGCGGCAGCCTCGATCGCGAGATCGCGGGCGCGAACGGCGTCGCTGTCGGCCTCGGTCATGCCGCTGCTGCTCCATGGGGACCATGCGAGCAGCCCGAGCACGACTGCGGTCGCGACGACCGCTGCCGTGACGGTCCTTCGGGCGAGGCCGAGCGTGTGCGGGTCGAAGTCGAGCCGCGGCGGATCCTCGGCCGGGTCGACCTGCTCCGCTGGCGGTGTCTCTCTCGTGCCCGTCACCAGTCCTCCTCGAGCCGTCCGCGTGCGTGTGTCCGGCGTGTCAATCCACTAAGTAAACCACGCATCACGTTCCGTAACCACGGCGTGATCCTTGCGGGGCGCCGAATACGTGGCTGGAATCGAGAGTTTCCCCCAGTTCAAGCATTCGAGGGCTTGACGAAACAATGTGGCGGACATCACTATGGGCTGCGAAGTAAATAGTGCGCAAGTTCCATCGACGTTGGGATGGAGATTCAAAGATGACTTCTGTGCGCTGCCCTGGCGCGAGTTCCGACCATTTGGGGGACGAGCTGGAAGAGCAACGGCGCGAGATCGCCGAGCGGCTCAGATCGCTGACCGCTGCTGCCGCGCTTTCTGCCTCGACTCCGGGCTTGGAGGCGCTGTCGGGCCCTGGCCTGCTGGGGCTGGACGGTTCTGTGCTCCAGCGACAGTCCAGTCTCTTCGCGGCCACCGAGGCCGCGTCTGCCGTCGTCGGTGAGCGCATTCGGCCGGCGCCGCTCTTGGCCGCCAGGCGGGTGAGCCTTGCTCTGGAACGCCTACAGGCGGGGACCGAGCTGGACGACGTCCTGCGCGCCGTCCCCTCCGAGCTCTGCTGGGCCGGTGACTTCGACCGCGTGCTCTTCTCGCGTGTGGAGAGTTCCTCGTGGTCGCCCCAGGCGTGGTTCACGGCCCATCCCGAGTCTGCCGTGGACGTGGCGTTCGGCAAGCTGGTCCGTGGTGCGACCTTCCCACTTGCCAGCGGGTCGATCGAGGCTGAGATCGTTCGCCGCCGTGTCACGGCCCTCGTGACGGATGCCGCCAGCGAGACGAGGACGTTCCCGCCACTCATCACGGTCGCCCACTGTGACTCATACGTGATCGCGCCGGTCGTCTCTGGGGGAGCGGTGGTCGGCTTGCTTCACGCGGATACCGGGGCCACCGGCACCCCCCTTGTGGAGGCGGACCGGGTGACCATGCGTGCGTTCGGTGACGGTTTCGGGTTGATCCTGGACTGTCTTGCGCTGCTCGGGGCGCTCGACGAGCAGCGCCGGCAGATCTCGGCCGCACTTGCCCGGGCCGGCCAGGCGGTGGGAGATCTGTGCGACGCTCCGCTCATCCTTGCGAGTGAGGCGACCGCGACCTTGCCGCCACCGCGCCAGCCGGCTGCCCGCGGGGCGATGAGCGGGCTCACCGCTCGCGAGCAGGACGTGTTCGCGTTGCTGGTCTCCGGAGCAACGAACCCTGAGATCGCCGATCGGCTGACGGTGTCGGAGACGACCGTGAAGTCGCACGTCAAACACATTCTGCGCAAGCTGCGGGTCAGCAACCGCGCGGAGGCGATCGCGAAGTATGTCCGCGGTGGCGGCCTCAACGGAGTTGCGTCATGAGCGAGCGCAAGCGAGCGACCGCGGGCCTCAGGCCGCCGGGTCCGTATTCTTCGCCCTTTCGTACGGAGGCGGTGGCATGAGTGTCGTCGCCCCCGCGAAGAGCGCCGTCTTCGCCTCCAGCGGACGGAGCGGGCGCCCACGGCTGAGCGGCTATCACCGAGCTCGTGCCAACGATCTGCGGAAGCTGGTGGCGGAGGCCCTCCGAGTCGAGCCCGACGTCCTCGTGGTCGGTGATCCTGGTGTCGACTACTCACCGGACCGGCTCACTGTGCTCGCACGGCTGTGCGTGGAGGAGGCCCAGGTCGAGGAGTCGGGGGACGAGAACCGAGCCCGCGATCTGTTCGGGCTCGCCCTGGAGCTGCAGGTCCTGGCACTTGATCTGCACGAGGAGAACCTGGTCCAGTGCAACCGGCGCCTGGCGGACTGTGCCGAGGGCCTTGCCCGGCTGAGGGGCCTTCCCACAGCACAAGACCTCGTGGCCGTGGTGTGCGAGGAGCTGGCTACGCGCTGCGGGTTCGGTCGGGCCACCATCTCCAGCGTGGAGAACAACGCGTGGAAGCCGCGCAAGGCGTTCTTCGCCGAGGCCGACGCGGCGTGGTTCGACGAGTGGGTGGGCCAAACGATCCCGCTTCACGGTCACACCCCTGAGGCCCGGCTGCTCACCGAACGGCGACCAGCCCTCGTCGTGGATACGGCCAGCACCCAGGTCCACGAGGACATCATCGTGGAGGCGGGCCAGTCCCGGTCCTACGTCGTGGCTCCCGTCTGCTCGCGCGGAACCGTCGTGGCCTTCATCCACTGCGACCACTTCCCGACCGCGCGGGCGTCGGACGAGGTGGACCGCGACCTCGTCTGGGCGTTCGCCGACGGCTTCGGCCGCCTCCATGAGCGGCTCGTACTCATGGAGCGGTTCCATGCGCAGCGCGCACAGGTCGGCACGATCCTGGATGCCGCGCTGCGCACCCTGCCGGAGTCCTTGGGTGTCGTCCCGCGCACCGGCTCGCTCGGCGCGGGCAACCACTTGGAGCTCCTGTCGGAGCTGACTGCTCGTGAGTCCGAAGTCCTGCAGCTCATGGTCGCGGGAGCGCCCAACCGAGTGATCGCCGAGCGCCTGGTCATTGCGGAGGACACCGTCAAGTCGCACGTCAAACAGATCCTCCGCAAGCTCGGCGTAGCCAACCGGGCACAGGCGATCGCCCGCGCTGCGGGCACCGCTCCCGCCTGAGGTGGATTGCCCCTGCGGGGGGTGGAGTAACCCCCCGCAGAGTGATGTGACGGATGCCACATCCTTCGTACGGTCGGAACCTGACTGCAGATTCCCCTACGGAGGCGCCATGTCCACCACAGATCGCCGTTCCAGCCACGCGTCGACCACGAAGGTGCCGAGGCATGTGGCCGCGCTGGTCCCACTGGTCGTCCTGTCGGTCGCATGGACCGCCCATGTGGCCAACCCGTACGCGTTCGTCAGCGGGAACGAGCCGCGGACCGCGCATCCCGAGGATGTCTCGGTGCCGACAGCGGCGCTCGAGGACCCGGCGAGCTACTCGCGACCCGCTGTCGTCGGGGTCGGTGTCCCGCAGAGGCGTGCTGCGCAGGTCGTGGCGGCTTCTTCGGCCAAGGGCATCCCGAGCGCCGCGCTCGCTGCCTATCAGCGCGCCGAGACGGTCATCAATGCCGCCGACGCGACGTGCAACCTCGACTGGCAGCTGCTCGCGGCGGTGGGCCACGTGGAGTCGGACCACGGCCGCTACAACGGCAACACGCTGGGCACCGACGGTGTCTCGCGTCCGGGCATCTACGGCATCCCTTTGGACGGGACGAACAAGACCCGGGCGATCGGGGACACCGATGCCGGGCAGTACGACCGTGACGAGGTCTGGGATCGTGCTGTCGGCCCGATGCAGTTCATCCCCACCACGTGGTCGTCCGTCGGCGTGGATGCCGACGGGGACGGGCGGCGGGACCCCCAGGACATCGATGACGCTGCGTTGGCGGCAGCGGTGTACCTGTGCTCGGGCCCCCGTGACCTTGGCGACGAGGCCGGTCGTCGTGCAGCGGTTCTTCGCTACAACCACTCGCAGTCCTACGCCGACATGGTGCTGCGCACTCGGGGGGCGTACGTCAAGGGCGGCTACACCGCTGTTCCCACCGACATCGCGCCTGCTGTGGCCGCCATGGACGGCTCGTACCAGTCGGGTCGCGGTGGGTCTGTTGATGGGCAGAAGGTGCCGAGCCCAAGGCGGCCGGCCCGCCACGGCGCCGGTTCCACCGATCACCCGAGCTCTGCTCCGGCGGATGCTGGTGACCAGACGGGCACGGAAGGCCAGCCTGAGGCCAAGCCGGAGCCGTCGGCTCCGCAGGAGGCTCCGGAATCGCCGCCCGAGCAGGTGCAGGAAGAGGTCGAGGGGACTCTCGAGAAGGTCGCCGAGCCGCTCCCGAGCCCTGTCGACGAACCGGTCGATCAGGTCTTGACCCTCACCCAGGCCATCACCCGGTGCACGGCGGAGGGTGTGAGCCGGCTCGACCTGCTGGCCTGGAACCAGTGCATCGACGACCTGGTGCAGTGAGGCGGCCACGCGGCGACCTGGGACCGGCCATGGGCTCCGGCACCGGCCGGGTGCTGCGCGAGACGGTGGCATGGCTGCTCGTCGCAGCCGGCGTCGCGGCCCTTGTCCTCCCAGGTCCCGGGCTGCTGATGACGTGCGCCGGCCTGACGCTGCTGGCTCGAGACCACGCCTGGGCCGAGCGCTGGCTCGCCCCGGTGCGACGACGCGCTCTCCAGGGTGCCGCCCACAGCGTCGCGACGTGGCCGCGCATCGTCCTCGCGGCGACCCTGGCCCTCGGCATCATCGGATGTGGGTTTCTCTGGGCCTGGAGTCCACCGGCGCCGTCCTGGTGGCCGGTCCCCGGGATCTGGTGGCTGCCCGGCGGCGTTGCTGTGGCCGTCACGCAGATCGTCGCGGGCATGATCGGACTGGGCACGATCGCATACTCCTGCTGCCGCTTCCGTGGTCAGCTGGACGCGCCCAGGCTCCCTACGCGGCAAGAGACTGCTGTCGAGGAGGCGGCAGCCTAGACCTACTTCCCCGTGACGTTGTGAACGCGGGCAGCGCCTTGCGGACCTGGAGGCCGGCGGCTCGGTCGAGCGGGGTCAACAGCGGGTTGGTTTGAGAACTTGGACGCGCCGGTCGAGTCAGCTACGCGGCTCAGGCGGATCCGGCCTGAAGTGTGACCACGCCGATCGCGACCAGGATGATCCCCGCCAGTTGGACAGGGCTCGGCCGCTCGTCGAACAGGACTGCGCTCAGGAGAGTGATGAGGGAGATCCCGATGCCGCACCAGATCGTGTACGCCGTGGCGACAGGCATCCCTCTCACGAGCGCCTGAGAGAGTGCATAGAACGAAAAGCTGTAGCCGACGACGACGACAACCGACGGCACGAGATTGGTGAAGCCCTGGGAGCTCCGCAGGCTCATGGTCGCGGTGACCTCGCTGCCGATGGCCAGTGCCAGCCACCCCCACATCAGCGCAGTGCCTTGCGTCGCTCGTGCCCGCGCAGGCGCGCGTGCTTGGACGCGAGAGCCTCGCGTCGAGGTGCTGCTGTGCGCCGTGTCCGGCTCATCCGTTCACTCCATCTCGTGAGTCTGTCAATGGACGGTAGAACCGAAGTCGTCGGCCAGCGTCACCTCGCGGGGGTGAGGTCCTCCTCCCTCCGGGTAGGACCGTGCCTACGGGCAGATACGAGGACATCCAGGTAATTCGCGGGCGGGCTCTTTCGGGTTCGGCTTCACGTGCCGCTAGGTTGAGCAGATGGATCCGATCGAGGAAGCGCACCGTCAGTGGGTGGCGCACGGCTGGGCCGAGGCTGCGGACGGGATGGCGATGGTGACCTCTCTGGTGCGCGTTCACCAGCTGATGATCGAGCGCATCGACGCCGTGTTGAGGACGTACGACCTGACCTTCGCCCGCTACGAGATCCTCCGGGTTCTGGCATTCTCGCGCGCCGGGCGGATGCCGATGACCCGGTTGGGGTCGCTCCTCCAGGTGCATCCGACCAGCGTGACCAGCGCGGTGGCCCGGCTGGAGAGACAGGGGTACGTCGCCCGAGTCCGTAGTGCCGAGGACGGCCGAGTCGTACTGGCGACCCTCACCGCGGCTGCCGTGCGCGTGGTCGAGGACGCCACGGCCGAGCTGAACGCTGAGGTCTTCACGGCGCCCGGCCTCGACCCCGACGGCGTCGAGACGTTGACCCGGCAGCTGGCGTTGCTGCGCGCGGATGCCGGGGACCCGGTCCGCTGACCAACTGGTGAGCGAACCACTACCGAAAAATGATTGGACGTCATAGTATCTTGGTGTGACCGAACTCCACACCGCCCGAAACCCCGTCCGGATCGTCACCGCGGCCGCCCTGTTCGACGGCCACGACGCGGCGATCAACATCATGCGCCGGATCTTCCAGTCGCAGGGCTGCGAGGTGATCCACCTGGGCCACAACCGCTCGGTGAAAGAGGTCGTCGACGCGGCGATCGAGGAGGACGCACAAGGGATCGCGGTCTCCTCCTACCAGGGCGGCCACGTGGAGTACTTCGAATACCTGGTGGAGTCGCTGCGCGAGCGCGGCGCCGGGCACATCAAGGTCGTCGGCGGTGGCGGCGGGGTGATCGTGCCGGAGGAGATCGCCCGGCTGCGCGCCTCCGGGGTCACCATCTTCTCCCCGGAGGACGGCCAGCGGATGGGGCTGGCCGGCATGATCAACTCGGTCGTCGCCGACCTCGACGTCGACCTGTGGGCGCAGCGGCCGGTGAGCGCCGAGGAGGTGATCGCCGGCGACCGTACCTCGGTCGCCCGGGCGATCACCGGCGCCGAGCAGGGTCGGCTGCCGGCCGACGTACTCGACAGGCTCGAGGCCGCCGCGGCTGACCGTGTCGTGCCGATGCTCGGCATCACCGGCACCGGAGGCTCCGGCAAGTCGTCGCTGACCGATGAGCTCGTGCGGAGGCTGCGGGTCGACCAGGAGGACAAGCTGCGCGTCGCGGTGGTCGCGATCGACCCCACTCGGCGACGCGGCGGGGGCGCGCTCCTGGGTGACCGGATCCGGATGAACTCGCTGGCCTCGGACGGTGTCGAGGGGCCGGTCTACTACCGTTCGCTGGCGACCCGCGGCGCCCACGAGGTGCCCGACCACCTGGCGGACGTTCTGACGATCGTCCGCGCGGCCGGGTTCGACCTGGTGATCGTGGAGACCCCCGGCATCGGCCAGGGTGACGCCGCAATCGTCCCGTTCCTGGAGGATCGCGGCACCTCGCTGTATGTGATGACGCCCGAGTTCGGCGCCGCCAGCCAGCTCGAGAAGATCGACATGCTCGACTTCGCCGACGTCGTCGCGATCAACAAGTTCGAGCGCCGCGGCGCCGACGACGCGCTGCGTGACGTAGGCCGTCAGCTGGTCCGCAACCGGGAGGACTTCGGGTCGAGCTGGGAGGACATGCCGGTCTTCGGCACTTCTGCGGCGACGTTCAACGACGACGGCGTCACGGCCCTTTACCAGCACCTCCGTGGCCTGTTGGCGAAGAACGGACTCGCCATCGCCGAGGGCACCATCGCCCCGGTCGCGGTGAAGCACTCCAGCGGCGCCCATGAGATGGTCCCCGGTGACCGGGCGCACTACCTGGCCGATATCGCCGCGACCGTGCGTGACTACCACGCCGACACCGAGCAGCTGGTGGCCCAGGCTCGCCGGGCCCAGGCGTACGCACTGGTGGCCGCCGACCTCCCCGAGATCGGCGATGCGGCCGAGACGACCAGCCGAGACGTACCCGCCGAGATCGCCAGCCGGATCGCTGCCTGGCCGGGCATCGTGAAGGAGTACGCCGAGGATCCGGGCCGGATCTCACTCAGCGGCAACCGGGTGCCGCGGGTGGCGCTGCCCCGGTACGAGGACCACGGCGAGATGGTCCGGTTCTGGCGCCGGGAGAACCTGCCGGGTCACTTCCCGTTCACCGCGGGCGTCTTTCCCTACAAGCGGGCCAACGAGGACCCGGCACGCATGTTCGCCGGCGAGGGCGACCCCGCCCGTACGAACCGCCGTTTCAAGATGCTCTCCGAGGGCCAGCCCGCTGCACGGCTCTCGACCGCGTTCGACTCGGTCACGCTCTACGGCCGCGACCCTGATGAGCGCCCCGACATCTACGGCAAGGTCGGCACCTCGGGGGTCTCGGTGGCCACCTTGGAGGACATGAAGGAGCTGTACGACGGCTTCGATCTCCTCGCTCCCACCACGAGTGTCAGCATGACCATCAACGGCCCGGCCCCGACCGTGCTGGCGTTCTTCCTCAACACCGTGATCGACCAGGCGCGCGAGCGCGGGATCGACCCGGCGAAGGCGCTGCAGACGGTCCGCGGGACCGTGCAGGCCGACATCCTCAAGGAGGACCAGGGGCAGAACACCTGCCTGTTCTCCACGGAGTTCAGCTTGCGCTGCATGGCCGACATCCAGGAGTGGTTCATCGAGCAGGGGGTGCGCAACTTCTACTCGGTCTCGATCTCGGGCTATCACATCGCCGAGGCCGGGGCGAACCCCATCTCCCAGCTCGCCTTCACGCTGGCCAACGGCTTCACCTACGTGGAGTCCTACCTGGCCCGTGGCATGGACATCGACGACTTCGCGCCCAACCTGTCCTTCTTCTTCTCCAACGGGATGGACCCGGAGTACTCCGTCATCGGCCGCGTCGCCCGCAGGATCTGGGCGGTCGCGATGCGGGACCGCTACGGCGCCTCGGAGCGTTCGCAGAAGCTGAAGTACCACGTTCAGACGAGCGGTCGGTCCCTGCACGCGCAGGAGATGGACTTCAACGACATCCGCACCACGCTGCAGGCGCTGATCGCGATCTACGACAACGCCAACTCGCTGCACACCAACGCCTTCGACGAAGCCGTGACGACCCCGTCCGCCGATTCGGTGCGTCGGGCGCTGGCGATCCAGCTGATCATCAACCGCGAGTGGGGCCTGGCGATGAACGAGAACCCGCTGCAGGGCTCCTTCATCATCGACGACCTGACCGACCTGGTCGAGGAGGCGGTGCTGCGCGAGTTCGAGCGGATCTCCGAGCGCGGCGGCGTGCTCGGCGCGATGGAGACCGGCTACCAGCGCGGCAAGATCCAGGACGAGTCGATGCTCTACGAGCACCGCAAGCACGACGGCACGCTGCCGATCGTCGGCGTCAACACCTTCCGGCGCCCCGAGGACGGGGCCGACCACGTAACCGTCGAGCTGGCCCGTGCCACGGATTCGGAGAAGGAGTCCCAGCTGCGCCGGGTGCGCGACTTCCAGGACGCCCACCGGAGCGAGGCTGCCGAGGCCCTGGCCCGGCTCAAGGAGGCGGCAGCGAGCGGTGAGAACGTCTTCGCAGTGCTCATGGACGCCGCTCGGGTCTGCACCCTGGGCCAGGTCACCGAGGCGTTCTTCGAGGCCGGCGGGCAGTATCGCCGCAACGTCTGAGCGATCGGTCCCGTCGGCGGGCACGGGTCGGCTCCTCATCGTGTGGCCCTTCCTCGGGCGCAGCGCCAGGAATGGTGACTTCTCCATTCGCCGGGCCACGCGATGACGCGACCGGCCGACGTGCAAGTGGCACCATGGGCACCCAGTCACAGGAGGCCGCATGTCCAGCACCGCCACATTCATCTCGCCGACCGATGGTACGGCGCTCGCAGTCCGGACGTGGGGGGAGGAACTGCCCGCGCCGCGGGGCGTCGTGCAGGTCGCCCACGGCATCGCCGAGCACCTGCAGCGCTACGACCGTCTCGCCCGGGCCCTCGTCGCGGCCGGCTACGCCGTCCGAGCCGTCGACCACCGTGGCCACGGCGGGTCCGTCGCGTCGGCCGACCAGCTCGGGCACTTCGACTTCGAGGCACTGGTGGCCGACGTCGCTGCTGTGGGTGCCTCGCTGCGCGATGACTTCCCCGGCGTCCCGATGTTCCTCGTGGCGCACTCGATGGGATCCTTCGCGGCACAGACGGTGATCCTCGACCGGTCCGAGCTCTACGATGGCGTCGTGCTGTCCGGCTCGACCGCACTCGACGTGCTCGCCGCGGAGCTCTCGAAGGCCGAGGGCCCGATCGGACTGGAGGCGTTCAACGCCGGGTTCGAGCACCGGACCGGGTACGAGTGGCTCTCGCGCGACGAGGCCGAGGTCGATGCGTACGTCGCCGACCCGTTGTCCGGGTTCGACCTCCCAGACACCGCCGTGCCCCAGCTGTTCGGCGGTGCCGCGCGGCTGGGCGACGCGGCGGCCCTGAAGGGCATCCGCTCCGATCTGCCGATCGCGATCGTCTCCGGCGACGCGGACCCGCTTGCCGCAGGTGGGGCCCTGGTCGAGCTGCTGGGCCAGCGCTATCGCGACGCCGGGCTGACGGACGTGACGGTCACGCTCTACCCCGGGGCGCGCCACGAGATCTTCAACGAGACCAATCGCGACGCGATCACCGCGGACGTGATCGAATGGCTCGAGGCCCACTCCTGAGGCGTCACATTCAGGGTCTGTGCGATCGAGATCCGCGAGCTCACCGACGTGACCAGGCAGCGGCGAGAGATCCCGGCTTCCGCCGCGATATGCGAGATCGGACGTCCGGCGTCCACGCGCTCGCATAATCGGCGACGCGCTTCCGGCGTCAGCGGGGGCATTGGGGTGCCCCGCCACATCGCCCCTTCGCTGAACTCGGTGAGTGGGACGGGCTCTTCCCGGCGGCCGGGGTCTGAGATTGGAGCCTCAGCCTGCCCCGAGGCGGTTTGTGTGGCGCTGGCCCAGGCCAGGAGCCCGGTGCGGGTTGTTGTCTCACGCATCAGGGGTGATCCGAAGACGAGCAAGGCTAGGCGGACCATCCCGCGGAGTGTCCAGCCGAAGGTATTGATGGCGACGAGGCCGGCGACCTCACGACGTCATCGAGGTGGTCGGCGGCATCGAAGCTCTCGCGCCTTTCATCCTTGATCGTCGTCGATGTCCTTCCGCTGCGGTCCTGTTGGTGTGGTCGAGCGTGTGCTCCTCCGGCGTCTGAGCCCGGAGGACCTACATGATTCTGGAGTGAAAGGCCAATCACTTGGGATGACGAGGGTCATACTGGATTGGGACGCCCGCCCGTGACCAGAAGAGGCGCCGGGACGTGACTCCGCCGGGGCCGGTGCTCGCCAGATCAGCCCCGAGGCGTCCGGGCCGGATCCACGCCGAGGCAGGCGTGGGCCATCTGGCTGAGCAGTTCGGTGAGCCGGTCATCCGGCAGTTCGGGGTTGAAGTTCAAGATCGACTGGATGGCGCCGATGGCGGCGTGGACCGTGAGGCGCGCCTCCTGGTCGGTCAGATCGGATCGCAGCGGAGCGAGGACGTGGACCCATTCCTCGATGTACAGCCGTTGCAGCCGGCGCAGTCTCCGACGGTCCTCCTCGGGGAGGTTGTCGACCTCGCGGTGGTAGACCGCCAAGACGTTGCGATCATCGATGGCGATCCGAATATGGTCGCTGACCAGCGCAGACAGTGTCTCGCTGTCGTCGGTGGTGACCTTGGCGATGTCCTCGGCGCCGGAGCTGATTCGGTTCATCACGCGATCCAGCAAGGCGATGAGGATCGATGTCTTGCTGTCGAAGTGCCTATAGATGCCCGAGCCCACGATCCCGGCCTCCGCGCCGATGTCGGCCATCGATACGTCATGGAAGCTCGTGCGTCCGGCCAGGTCCGCGGCTGCGGCCAGGATGCGCGCCTTGCGGTCGGGGTCGCGTTGCCGCCGGGTCTCGTTGGTCATGGCGCCAGTGTGCACCGCGGCGCGGTGTTGTGGGGAGGGTGCCCTCGGCGATGTGGTCGGTGTCGCGATAGGCAGAGATCCGAAAGTGACCGGAATCACGATTTGTCCTTGAGAGTCTTGTCAGTTAGTGATTGGCGGTTTACATTGATGCTCCGGGCTCGGGCCTCAGTCAGGGCTTCGTTGCCCGCCAGCTCATCGGGAGATGACGTGACCCGCCGAACCACGATGGCTACGCCGTCCGAGAGGCCGATCGCCGCCGAGGCGGGGGAACTGGTGGTCTCGAATCTCGAGGTCGTCTACAACGACGCCGTCCTGGTGCTGCGCGGTATCTCCGTCTCGGTTCCGACCGGCTCCGTGGTGGCTCTCCTTGGTGCCAACGGCGCGGGCAAGACGACACTCCTGCGGGCCATCTCCGGGTTGCTGGACTTCCACCGTGGCGACATCACCAAAGGGAGCGTTGGCTTTGCAGGCGCAGACGTGACGAGCCTGAGCCCTTCACACCGTGTCACCCGGGGGCTGGCGCAAGTGATGGAGGGACGGCGCATCTTCCAGTCCTTGTCAGTGGAGGAGAACCTCCGGGCCGGGGCGATCGGAGCAAAGGGCACCACTGCGAGCGAGACCTTCGACCGGCTGCTCGACATGTTCCCGGTTCTCGCCAAGCGCCGACGCGACATCGCGGGATATCTGAGCGGGGGTGAGCAGCAGATGCTCGCCATCGGCCGAGCGCTGATGTCCGAACCCACGTTGCTCCTGCTCGACGAGCCGTCCCTGGGTCTCGCGCCGCGCGTGGTCGAACAGATCCGGGACGCCATCGTCTCCATCAACGGGCAGGGGACCAGCGTTCTGTTGGTGGAGCAGAACGCGACCATGGCCCTCTCGATCGCCAACCACGCCTACGTCCTCGAGCACGGCCGGATCGTGAGTGAGGGCTCTGCTGCCGCGCTCATGTCCGACCGCAACGTGGCGGACTTCTATCTCGGCGGCGGCGAGCACGCCGAGCGGTCATACCGCGACGTGAAGACCTATCGACGCCGCAAGAACTGGGGAACCTGACATGCCCACCACGAGACTCGAAACGCTCATGACGCCGCCCTCGACGGAGGGACGCCCGCTGCTCGAGGTCGCCAATCTGCGGCTGAAGTTCGGTGGTGTCACCGTCCTCAACGATGTCAGCTTCGATGTGAATCGCGGTGAGTTGTTCGCGATCATCGGCCCCAACGGCGCCGGGAAGACCTCGATCTTCAACTGTCTCTCCGCGGCCTACCGGCCCGAGGCCGGCAGCATCAAGATCGACGGACGCGAGCTCGTCGGCATGCGTCCGGCCCAGACGGTACGACACGGCATCGGGCGCACCTTCCAGAACCTGGGACTGTTCCCAGACCTCGATGTCGTCGAGAACCTTCTGCTGGGTCGCCACTCGCTCATGCGCACAGGCTTCCTGAGTGGTGCGCTCTGGTTCGGCCGGGCCCGCGGCGAGGAGCTCGCACACCGGATGGTGGTCGAGGAGATCATCGAGCTTCTTGCGCTCACGCCGTTCCGTCGGCAAGCGGTCGGAACGCTTCCATACGGCGTCCAGAAGCGGATCGAGCTGGGCCGGGCCCTTGCGATGCAACCGAAGGTGTTGCTCCTCGACGAGCCGGTGGCCGGCATGAACCTCGAGGAGTCGGAGGACATGGCTCGCTACATCGTCGAGCTGCGTCGGCTTCTGGGCGTCGCGATGATCCTGGTCGAGCACGACATGCGGCTCGTCATGGATCTTGCCGACCGCGTGATGGTGCTCGACTTCGGCACCCCGATCACCACGGGTGTCCCGAATGACGTCACGTCGCACCCGGGCGTGGTCGCCGCATACCTCGGAGGTGCGGCATGAGCCTGTCCGCCCACGTTCGACCTCCAGCCGCCGCTGTCGAACCGGACACGATCTCGACGCTGCCCGCTGCGCTGCTCTATCGAGCGCTCCGCTCCCCGCGCCAGGTCGCCCTCCGCAAGAAGCACTTGGGCGTGTGGCGCAGCTACACGTGGGGAGAGTACGCCGAGCGGGCCGCCGCCATCGGGATGGGGTTGCGCCGCCTCGGCGTGCAGCCCGGTGACCGAGTGGCGGTCCATGCCGGCAACCGACCGGCGTGGGTCATCGCCGACATGGGTATCCAGGCCATCGGAGCCGTTACCGTCGGCCTGTATCCCACGGCTGCTGCGGACGAGGTCGCCTACCTCTTGGAGCACTCCGAGTCGGTCGTCCTGATCGCCGAGGACGAGGAGCAGTACGACAAGACCGCCGCCGTACGTTCCGGGCTGGTGAGCCTGCGCAACATCGTCATCATCGATCCGCGGGGAGTGGATCTCGCCGACTCGATGCTGATGTCGTTCGACGACCTCGAGGCCGAGGGTCGGAGGTCATCCGACGACCTGCTGACGGACCTGGCGGCAGCGGTGGCAGAACTCGACCCGGCGCTGCCGGCGACCATCGTCTACACGTCGGGGACGACCGGCCCGCCGAAGGGCGCCATGCTCAGCCACGCCAACCTCGTCGCCGCTTCCCGCAACGGGGAGTCGTCCTTCGGCGTGGCGCCGGGGGACGAGGTCCTCTCCTACCTGCCCCTGTGTCACGTCGCCGAACGGCTGGTCTCGGTCGTGTGCGCGCTGGCCTCCGATTACGTCGTGAACTTCGGCGAGGACTCCGACACCTTCAACCAGGACCTGCGTGAGGTCCAGCCGACCTTCTTCTTGGGTGTGCCGCGCGTCTGGGAGAAGATGATGGCCTCCGCGACGATCAAGATCGGCGACGCCGGCTTGCTGAAGCGAAGCAACTACCGCTTGTGGCTCAGCATCGGTCGCGGCATAGCGCGGCGGCGGTGGGCGCGCGGCCGGCTCGGTCCTGTGGACCGCATGCTGTACGGATTCGGCTGGCTGATGCTCTATCGGCCACTGCGGGAGAAGCTCGGCCTCAGCCGTTGTCGCAGCGCGGTGTCGGGTGCGGCCCCGATCGCCCCCGAGGTCCTCGAATACTTCTGGTCGATCGGCATCCCGGTCGTCGAGGGCTACGGCCAGACCGAGAACACCGCCCAAGGCTCGATCGTCGCCGTCGACAACGTGCGGCTCGGCACTGTCGGTCGTGCCGTTCCCGAGACCGAGCTGCGGCTGGACCCCGGCACCGGCGAGATCCTCACGCGCGGGCCCGCGACGTTCCTCGGCTACTTCAAGGATCAGGAGGCCACCTCGGCTGCGATCGACGCTGACGGATGGCTGCACACCGGCGACGTCGGTGTGGTCGATGACGACGGGATGATCCGGATCGTCGACCGGATGAAAGACATCATCATCACCGCCGGCGGGAAGAACATCAGCCCGTCCGAGATCGAGAACAAGCTCAAGGTCTCGCCCCACGTGCGGGAGGCGATCGTCATCGGCGACCGTCGCAAGTACCTCACCGCACTGATCGGCATCGAGCTGGACACCGTCGGCGCGTGGGCGCAGTCGCGAGGTATCCCGTTCACCACCTACACGGATCTCTCGGCCAACCCTGCGGTCGTGGAGCTCGTCGGCCATTGGGTCGAGGAGGTCAACCAGTCGTTCGCGCAGGTCGAGACGGTCAAGCGCTTCGCCATGCTCCCCAGGGAGCTGGACACCGAGGAGGGCGAGGTGACCGCGACACAGAAGGTCAAGCGGCGGTCCATCGAGGCGACTTACGCCTCCCTGATCGAGGAGCTCTACACATGAGTACGACGGGCGTGGGCACCGAGGCCCTCATCGAGACACTGTTCTCGGGGATCGCCGTCGGCGCAAAGTACGCACTTGTAGCGCTCGGATTCGTCATCGTCTTCAAGGCGACGCGCGTCCTGAACTTCGCCCACGCGAGCTTCGTCCTTCTCGGCGGGTTCATCACCTGGCAGCTCGCCGCTGAGTGGGGCGTTAACTTCTACCTGGCACTTCCGCTCGCGATGGTGGCCGGCGCACTCATCGGCACGGCACTCCAAACCGCCCTGCTGCAACGCCTCTTGGGGGAGAGGCCGTTCTCGATCATCATGATGACGATCGGGGTGCTGTACGTCTTCGACAACGTCACCTCCGCGATCTGGGGGCCAGAGGACCGGGACCTGCCGGATCCGTGGGGCTCCAAGACGGTCGACCTCGGATCGGTCAATCTCGCCGTCGCGGACCTGTGGACCATCGGCGTGACGTCCGCTGCAGTCGGTGCCTTCTTCCTGTTCTTCCGATACTCCAGCCTCGGCCTCGGAATGCGGGCCACGGCCGACGACCAGGAGGCCGCCCTGGCCACCGGCATCGACG
The DNA here is from genome assembly GCF_040300245.1 of Nocardioides sp. NPDC000445. NCBI lineage: Bacteria > Bacillati > Actinomycetota > Actinomycetes > Propionibacteriales > Nocardioidaceae > Nocardioides > Nocardioides sp. NPDC000445. The sequence continues at coordinate 168,291 of NZ_JBEPDH010000009.1, forward strand.
CACGCCGGGTCCATCTGGCTGCCTGGGCCACCGCGGGCGCTCTGGGCACCCTGGCGGGCGCCATGCTCTCATCGGGTGCGGGCTCGGTCGGCCCATCACTCGGTGCCGTCGCCTTCGTCGCCTTCCCCGCCATGATCGTCGGTGGGCTCGAATCACCCGTCGGCGCCGTTGTCGGCGGCCTGCTCATCGGACTCATCCAGCAGCTGACAGCACTTCTCCAGCCGGAGTACGCCGCCTGGCTGGGGTCCGGCTTCGACCGTGTGGCGCCGTTCGCCGTGATGGTCATCATCCTGCTCGTGCGGCCGTATGGGCTGTTCGGTGAGCCCGAAGTGAGGCGAATCTGATGTCGACAATGACCTTGTCCCACGCGTCCAAGCGCCGGGGACGTCCGTACCGGAACATGACACTCAGTCATGCGGCGGACCTGAGGACGATTCGCGGCCCCTGGCGCATCGCCTTCTCGGTCGTACTCGTTGCCGTGTTCTTTGCTCTGCCGGTCCTGATCTCCGACGCGACACTGGGCACCCTGATCCTTTGTGGGGCCTTCGCGATCGGCGCCATCGGCCTCAATCTGTTGATTGGACTGACCGGCCAGGTGAGCCTGGGCCACGCCGCCTTCGTCGCCATTGGCGCCTACTGCACCTCGTACCTCGGTGATGGACGCGGCTGGCCGTTCCTGGCCTACTTCGCCACGGCGATCGTCCTCGGACTCGTCGCCGGCGCGGTGATCGGGCCATTCGCGCTGCGACTGCGCGGAAACTACCTCGTGATAGTGACCATCGGCCTCGTCTTCGTGTCGGAGCATGTCCTGCGCAACTGGGAGAGCTTGACCCGGCCCGTCCGTGGAACCGCACCCACCCGCGACGCCGCGGTGGCGATCGGCCCGCTCGACTTCGGCGCCGGTCTCGACCTGGGTAGCGCGCTGTATACCCGTGAGCAGTCGATGTTCTGGCTCACCTGGGCACTCGTGGCGCTGGCGGCGGTGGTGGCGCACAACCTGACCCGCAGCCGGGTCGGCCGCGCGATGCAGGCAGTTCGAGATCGTGATCTGGCGGCCGAGGTCATCGGCGTGGAGCCGGGCCGCACCAAGATCGGCGCCTTCGCCGTGGCCAGCGCCATGGCGGCGGCAGCCGGCGTCATCTACGCGCTCGGTCTGGGCGCCATCGACTACCAGGAGCTCTCCGGTATCCACGGTCTGTTCATGTCGATCACCTTCGTCGCGATCATCATCCTGGGCGGCCTCGGCACCGTCCACGGGTCGATCCTGGGGGCCCTGCTCGTGGTCTACGGGCAGCGCCTCATCGCCAATGAGGGCGCCGCGATGCCGATCCTGGGCATCCCGGTCGAGCGCGGCTGGATGAGCACCGGCGAGCTCAACGGGGTCCTCTTCGGAGGTCTCATCATCGTCTTCCTGCTGCTCGAGCCACGGGGGCTCGCCGCGTTGTGGGCGAGGGTCCGGACCTGGTTCCAGGGCTGGCCGTTCGCCTACTGACTTCCCATCGCAAGCGCTGTCCCGACACCACACAATTCATGAGGAGCGTCACCATGCAACATCTACGCCGCCGTACCACGGCGGGGATCACCATCACTGCCCTCTGCCTGGCGGCCCTCGCGGCCTGTGGCCGGGCCGATTCCGGGAGCGGAAGCTCCGGGGGGCAGGGCTCTGCGGGAGCGCCGGCAGAGGCGCCCGGCTTCGACGGCACCACCATCACGGTCGGGGCACTCACCCCGACCAGTGGCCGCGTCGCCGTGATCGGCAACCCGGTCACTGTCGGCAACCAGATCTACTTCGACATGATCAACGAGTCGGGCGGTATCGCCGGCAAGTACCCGGTCGAGGTGCTGGTGCGTGACAGCAAGTACGAGTCGACGACCGCGGCCCAGGAGTACCAGGCCACCAAGGACGAGGTGTCCATGTACGTGCAGCTCCTGGGCACGCAGGTGGTGAGCTCGCTCCTCCCGGACCTTGCGCAGGACGGCATCGTTGCCTCGCCTGCGTCCCTCGACTCCTTCTGGGTTCGCGAGCAGAACCTGCTGCCCTGGGGTGGGCCATACCAGATCCAGGTCGTGAACGGCGTGGACTGGTACCTCACCGAGGGCGGCGGAGAAGGCGAGACGATCTGCTCGCTGACCCAGGACGACGCGTACGGTGCCACGGGCCGCGACGGCTTGGCGTTCGTCGCCGAGCAGCACGGGATCAAGCTCGGCAAGCAGGTGCAGTTCACCCTGGGGACGACGGACTACACGACCCACATCAACCAGCTCAAGGGCGCCGGCTGCGACGCCGTTCTGCTCACCGCGACGCCTGCAGACACGGCAGGAGCGCTGGGCAAGGCTGCCCAGGTAGGCTTCGAGCCGCAGTGGCTGGGACAGTCCCCGACCTGGCTGAAGCCACTCTTCGAGGGCGACCTGAAGGACTACGCGGAGAAGAACCTCGTGATCCTCGCCGAGGGCGGCTCCTGGGACAAGTCGGCTTCCAAGGGAATGGGCGACATGATTGCGGCCCTGGAGAAGTATTCCCCCGACACCCCGGCTGACTGGTACCTCACTGTCGGCTGGACACAGGCCCGCGCGACGCACCAAGTGCTCGAGGCAGCCGTCGAACGTGGCGACCTCTCCCGTGACGGGCTCATCGAGGCGATGAACAGCCTGGATACGATCACCGCCGACGGCATGTTCGGTGACTACGGGTGGGGCGCGCCGGAGGAACGCGAGCCGCCGCGTACCAGCACGATCTACGCCGTCGACATCGACGGGTCTCCGATGGGCATCACGCCCAAGGCACAGGACTACACCTCGGACGCTGCGGCCGAGTACTCATTCGACGACTGAACGACTTGCCCAGCATGCTGCCGAACACCGCTGCTCTCGGGGACTGGGGACTGGCTCGACCAGATCCGACAGATCCTCGAGAGCAGCGGTGCAGCAGGCAGGGCTTCCAGCACCCCGAGCAGAATGCCCACAGGAACCGCCGATTCTGTCGACGATCTCATCAGAACAGGCTCTTGGCGATGATCTCCCGCTGGATCTCGTTCGTGCCGCCGAAGATCGGCGGGGCCAGGGCACGACGGACCTGGTACTCCATTCCGAACTCGCGCGCGTAGCCGGCGCCACCCATGAGCTGCATGCCTTCGAGCGCGGCCCGCTTTGCGTCCTCGGTAGCCCGCATCTTGGCCATCGACGACTCCTTCGCGAGGCTTTCCTCGTGACCGTCGTCGACAGCCTGGGCGACGTCGTAGAGGAGTGCTCGTCGGCCGTTTCCAATACTGAACACCGCGATGATGAGGCGCTCGACCCCCAGGCCGCGCATCAGATGGTTCCAGCCCTGGTCCGGTTCACCGATCATCACTCGTTCGAGAACGAGGCCGACGCCTGCGCTGAACACGGCCACCAGGTCCCGGCCGAAGTCGTCGACGGTGTCGGTCTCGGTGCTCTGGTCAGCGCTGACGAAGGCGACAACGCCGGTGGGTGCCAGGACCGGGGCGGCGACATAGGCGTGGGAGTGCATGACGGACTGGATGCGTGAATGGACCCGCGGATGGTCGAGTGCGTTGCGCACGATCGTCGGACGTCGTTGCGCACCGTCTCGCCCTTGAGCAGGTCTCCGATCGGGTGGTAGGGACTGCCCGCCTCCGACGGCGCGAGCCTCCTCCGGGCCGCTGTTGATGTGGAAGGCTGCCGGAACCCAGCGCCGGTTGTCGAGCCAGGAGAACAGCGTGCGGTCGAAGTCCATCTTGGCGGCCTCGTGCGGAACGTCGGCCACGAGCTCGTAAACGGTGTTGGCCGTGCGCAGCCGGCGTAGTGATTTGTGCAGGGCGTGCACCGACTCGGTTCGAAGTCTCAGGTCGAGGTAGCGGGTCGCGAGCTGCATCCTCCTCAGCTCGTCGAGCGCGATGGCGGCGCGCTCGGCGTCGCTGGTCCTCCCCATCTCCCAGGCGTAGTTTGGTGGGGATGGTCCCGGTGCGAGCGCGTTCACCCGAATTCCGTACGTCCCCCACTCGACAGCCGGCGACATCGTCATCGCGTGCACTGCCGTTTTCGCTATCGCCGACGAGACGACGTACGCCGACCCCGCTCATACCCAGGTTGTCTGGATCAAGAGGATGCTGCCAGCGAGCCCGTCTCGGATCCATCGCTTCCGGCCGCATGAGCGGTGTGGAAGGGCCGGCGCGGGTGCCGCTGTGAGCGGCTCGGCCCGAACAAGGTGGCGCTTCCTACACCGGCGCAGGTCCTTCGCGCGAGGTTGATGCCGACGTGTCGCCGCGCGGGTCACATCCTGGCGGCGCCCGTCTTGATCGCCTCACGCAAGCGAGGGTAGGTGCCGCAGCGGCAGATGTTGCGCAGACCGTCGAGGTCGTCGTCGGTGATATCGCGGCCCTCGGCCTTGACCCGACGGACCAGGTCGACGGCGGCCATGATCTGGCCCGGCTGGCAGTAGCCGCACTGGGCGACGTCCTCGTCGAGCCAGGCCTCCTGCATGGGGTGCAGGTCGGCGCCGACGGTCTCGGGCAGGCCCTCGATGGTCGTGATCTCGTCGTCGGAGCCGATGTCCTTGACCTGCACCGAGCAGGGGTTGAAGGCCTTGCCGTTGATGTGGGAGGTACAGGCCTTGCAGACGTTGATGCCGCAGCCGTACTTCGGGCCGGTGACCCCCAGCAGGTCACGGAGCACCCAGAGCAGGCGTACGTTGTCGGCGACATCGACACTGACTCGCTTGCCGTTGACGATGAAGGTGTGGGTGGGCATCTGCTCACTCCTGGAGGTAGGTCAGACCGTCAGTCGGAGACTGCGGCACGGGCGGGATGGTCGGCTTGACCTCGAAGTGCGACGGGTCGTGGTGGTTGATAGGGAACTCCGTCGGCGTCTTGCCGGTCGCCCGCGCGTAGGCGTTCGCGGTGGCCGCCATCGATGCGGCCACGGCGAGCTCGCCGGCGCCGCCTGGGTCCTCGGAGTCGTTCGGGACGATGATGACCTCGACGGTCGGTGGCGTGTTCCACTCGCGGGTGTAGGCGTAGTTGTCCCAGCTGGCCTCGAGGAAGTAGCCGTCACGCAGGTGCAGGCTGGACGTGAGCGTCTGGGCGATGCCGTCCATGGCGCCGCTCATCATCTGGGCGTCCAGACCGCGGGGGTTGACCACGAGACCGGCATCCACGCCAATCACGACCTTCGTGACGCGCGGGCCGGTCACCCCCTCACGTACCTTTCGGTTGACTGTCTCAGGACGGCAGTCGATCTCGACGAGGCAGGCGGAGAAGCTGTGGTACTCGTTGTTGATCGCGATGCCCTGGGCCGTGCCCGCCGGCATCGCCCGGCCCCAGTGTCCCTGCTGTGCGACCGCGTCGAGCACCGTCTTCGCACGCTGCTCGCGGACGAAGGCCTGTCGGAATCGGTAGGGATCCTTCCCGACGGCCGCGGCGATCTTGTCAACGGTGAGCTCACGAGCCGTGGCGACGTCGGGGGAGTAGATGTTGCGCATGGCGCCGGTGGTGAAGCCGAGATCGATCTCGTTGAGCAGCTGTGTGCTGACGCCGAAGTCGTAGTGGTAGGCCTGGGTCAGTGCGAAAACGGTCTCGGAGAAGCCGAGGTCGGCGACCGGCAGCCGCGGGGCGGTCGCCGTGAGGACGTCGCCGAACCCGTGGGTGAAGTCGTTCTTGACGCCAGTGTGTCGAAGCTCCCAGGTCAGCACCTCCCCCGCCAGCACGGTCGCCCGGATCCGCGTGGTGGCCATGGGGTGCACCCGGCCCTGACGCGAGTCGTCGGCGCGGTGCCACATCAGCTTCACCGGCACCCCCATCGCTTTGCTCGCCTGCGCGGCCTCCACGGCAGCGTCTGGGAAGACCTTGCGCCCGAACGAGCCGCCACCGGTCACGACATGGATCGTCACCGATGTCGGTGGCAGCCCGAGGATCTCGGCGATCCGCTCCTGCGCGACGATCGGCGCCTTGAAGCCGCCCCACACCGTGGCGCGACCGGGGCGTACGTCGGCGATCGCGCAGTTGGTCTCCAGCGCGGAGTTCGAGCGGAACCAGAAGGTCGAGTTCGTCTCCACGGTCTTGGCCAGCAGCGGCACCTTCGGGACGGCCAGGGGGATCTCCGCGCGACGTACCCGTTCCAGGATGTCGGCGTCGCTGAGCCCGTCGACCGGGCCCGGACCCCAGGTGACGTCGAGGGCGCGGATGGCGTCGATGCACTGGCCGAAGGTCTCGGCTCGCACCGCCACCCCGGTAGGGATCTCCGCGACGTGGGTGACCCCCGGCATGTCCAGCACGGCCGCTCGGTTGCGCACCGAGTCCACTTTGCCGTTGAGCGTGGGTGGCCGGCACAGCATCGTCGGCAGGGCCCCGGGCACGTCCATGTCCATCGTGAACTGCTTGCGTCCGGTCACTGCGGCGCGCGCGTCGATCCGGTTGCGCGGTGTGCCGATGACGGTGAACTCGGCGGGCTCCTTGAGTTGTGCCTCGACCTCGACGGTCTCGTCCACCGAGGCCGAGGCCGCCAGCTCGCCGTAGGAGATCTCCACCCCGTTCGGCGCGAGCACCTTCCCGTCGACGGTCTTCAGCGCAGCGAGGGGCACGTCGCCGCCGAGCATGGTCGAGGCCGCGTCCAGCAGCCGCCTGCGGGCGATCGCGGCCGCTGTGCGGATCGGGAGGTACGTCGTCATCGTGGTGTTGCTGCCGCCGGTCAGCTGGTTCATCAGCAGCTCGGGGCGCGCATCGGCGAGGGTGATCTCGATCTTGTCCAGGCCGATGTCGAGCTCGTCGGCGATGATCATGGCCGTCGAGGTCGTGATCCCCTGACCGACCTCCATCCTGGGCAGAGCGAAGTGCACCGTGCCGTCCTCGCGCAGGTCGAGTGAGATCAGGTTGGCCGTCGGCGCGACCGCCAGGAGCTGGGCGTCGCTGAGGTCCATGATGTCCGCGACCCCCGGCGGGGTGATCACCTTGGCCGCCGCCCGCTGCTCCAGGCCGAGCGACACGGCCACCGACAGGGTCGGAGCCGCCACCAGATATCCGAGCAGCGTACGCCGGCTGGTTCGTGGCCCATCGTAGGTCGTTTCGTCCTGTGTCATCGCAGCCCTCTGCTTCCGGGAACCTTCGATCATGAGAGGTGATCTGGGCCACAACGTAGCTGCGGTTCAGCGCTGTTGCGAGGGTGGCGATGACCGGTTCACCCCATCAGACACCTATTTCCTCCCAGGGGCTGACGTTCGAAACCGAGCCACCCGAGATGGAGTCGCCTCGGTCCGGTGGCAACGGAATCGTCGACAACTCCAGTGCGGTCCGGTCGGTTGTCGATGCTTGATGTGATCCTGGGTTCACATCTCCACATGAGATGGCCGAGGCTCTGCCCGCCTACGTGAGAGTGCGACTAACCTTGACGAATGTGACTGATGTCGCAACAATTGCTGAGATAGTGAATCGTGATACACAAAAGGGTGGGTTGGCAGTGACCACACAAACGGTTGTCGGCGGCAGCGTCACGTGGCCCGAGCTCGAGGATCCGGCTGGTTCTTCGGCGCGGTTGTCCGCGGTGGTGGAGAAGGCCGCATCGATGGCGACCGTCGCGTCGCTGGGGAGCCTTGTCGAGCTGGCGCCCTGGCTGATCTGCGAGGCGGGCGGGTTGGACCGCGCGATGCTCTCCCGGGTCACCGGATCTGTCTGGACACCCCATGCCCTGGCGATCACGAAGGGCGAAGACGATCCCGTCAACACCTTGCTTGCCGAGAGCCTCGTGGGGCTGTCGATCCCGCTCAGTGGGTCGCTGGTGGAGACCGAGGTGCTGAGGCGGCGGCAGACGCTGCTCGTCGACCGTCCCAGGCCGAGATCCCACTCCTCGAGCGTCATGGGTGAGCTCTCCCGCTCGCGGTCGTACGTGGTCGCCCCGATCATCATCTCGGATCGGGTGTCCGGATTCCTCCACGCCGACAGCTTCACGACCGGCCGTCCCCTCGGGGAGATCGACCGTGTCCTGCTCGCGACCTTCGCCGGGATCTTCGGGCTGCAGTACGAGCGCTGCGTCGCGGCAGACCGTCTCCGAGCGCAGAGCGAGGCGGCCGCGGCCGCCCTGAGCGCGGCCACCTCGCAGCTGGTCTCGACAGTCGGCCCGACATTGCGTCGGGCGGAGCCGAAGGCACCGGTCCGCCGGCGGGCCACCACGGAGTCGGTGGGGCCGACCACCTCCGGACTGACGTCGCGCGAGTGGGGCATCCTGCGGTTGATCGCGACCGGCGCCACGAACACTCAGATCGCCTCGGCTCTGGTGCTCTCGGAGAGCACCGTGAAGTCGCACGTCAAGCACATCCTGCACAAGCTCCCGGCGGCGAACCGCGCCGAGGCCGTGTTCAGGTTCAAGCAGCTGGAGCAGCAGGGACTCGCCTCATGAGACTGGGCGAGCGGGCTCGCTCCGAGCCACGACCTTCAGGGTGCTCCAGCGAGGATGCGCTGGGAGCCAGGATCTTGGACCTGCCGGGCCATCAGGAGGTAGGCGCTGTCGATGCCACCGAGTGGGACCTCGGCTGCGAGATCGACGCGTTCGTGGGCGCCGTCGACAAGCACGATGCCGCGGTCCACGCCCAGCGGCTCATGGACGCCTGCAGCGCCGCGAGGCGACTGAGCGCGATGCCGACGTCTCGCCAGCTGGTCGACGACGCATGCGCCGAGCTCGTCGAGTGCTGCGCCTTCGGGCGCGCGGTCCTCTCACGTGTCGAGCACGCGACCTGGCGACCTCTGACCGGTCACTTCGTCACGGGACGCTCCGAGCCGGAGTGGCTGGGGGCATGGATCGACAGGCCGATCGAGCTCAACGAGATGCTGGTCGAGACCCGCGTGGTGCGCGGCCACCGGCCCGTACTCGTCGAGGACACGGCCAGATCCCCTGTGTATCGGCCCATGATCATCGACGCTGGCCGTTCCGGCTCGTACGTCGTCGCGCCTGTCGTGGTGCGCGGGGAGGTCGTGGGGCTCTTCCATGCGGACCATGGGCCCGTCTCGAGACGCTGCGACGGCGTCGACCGAGACGTGCTCTGGACCTTTGCTCAGGGGTTCGGTCTCGTCTACGAGCGGCTCGTTCTCGCCGAGGAGTATCGCGCGCAGCGGACGCGTCTGCACGACGCCCTGGCGTCGACACAGCGGATGCTGAGCTCCCCGAGCGGGGACCTGGTCCCAGACGGGATCGACGAAGGAGGCCCGCTGTGCGGGCCCCTCCTGGGTGGTGTTCTGGACGAGGGCGGTGCCGGCACCTTGGCGGACGCCACCGAGGAGCCCCTCACCAGCCGGGAGCGTGAGGTGCTCGAGCTGATGGCCGTGGGGGCGACCAACCCCATGATCGCGAGCGAGCTGGTCGTCTCGGCGAGCACGGTGAAGTCTCATGTCCGCCACATCCTGCGCAAGCTCGGAGCCGTGAACCGCGCTCAGGCGATCGCGCGATACCTCGGTTCGCCCGACTGACGGTCGCAGGCTCACCCCATCGGGCGGTGGTTTCCTCCCGCAGGCTGACGTTTGTAGTGACAGCGCTCACTAGGTTCGATGACGGGCCGCAGGTGCGGCCTCGGAGAGTGTGGCCAACAGGCTGAGAGGAAACGACAGTGGCGTTGACCGAGTGGACCGACCGCCTACGCATCCCAGCCATCGCCGCCCCGATGACCGACGTGTCCGGGCCCGACTTGGTGGCCGAGGCGTGCTGCGCCGGAGTCGTGGGCGCGTTTCCGAGCCACAACGCGGCGAGCTCGTCGGAGCTGGAGCGGTGGCTCGCGGAGATCAACGAGCGACGCGCACACGTGGGCACTGGCACCCAGGCCGCGCCGGTCGCCGTCAACCTGGTCGTGCACCCGACGAACAGCCGGCTCGACTCCGACCTGCGTGCGGTGCTGAGCGGCGGCGTCGAGGTCGTGATCACCAGCGTCGGATCCCCCAGATCGATCGTCGGCCCGCTCCATGACGCCGGGGTGACGGTTCTCGCTGACGTCGCGAGCATCCACCACGCGCGCCGTGCGATCGATGCCGGTGTGGACGGCGTCGTCCTGCTCACCGCCGGTGCCGGAGGGCAGACGGGATGGGCCAACGCGTTCGCGTTCACCCGGGCTGTACGGGACGAGTTCAACGGGATGGTGGTGCTCGCCGGTGGGGTGAGCGACGGAGCCGGGATTCTGGCTGCGCGCGTGCTCGGCGCCGACCTGGCCTATCTCGGGACTCGCTTCATCGCGACCACGGAGAGCCTCGCGCCCGCGGCGTACAGGGCCGGAGTCGTCGCAGCGTCGCTGGACGACGTCGCCACGACCACGCAGGTCACCGGGCTCGCCGCCAACGTGCTCTCGGAGTGGCTACGAGGTGTGGATCCGGCCATGGGCGGCGGGCACGAGAGCGAGGCGGGCTTCTCGGTGGACCGGCTCCTGTCCCAACGCGGGGTGTGGGCGGCGGGCCACTCCGTCTCGGGGACCGATCGTGTGCTGCCCGTGGCCGAGCTGGTTGCGCTGCTTGACCGCGAACTGCGCGAGGCGCGGTCGCGCCTGCTCGCGGCGGCATTCACCCAAGTCGAGAACGACTGAGTCAGAACCGGAAACTGGAGGTCAAACATCATGTGGGGAACACTTCCCGAAGTCTTCGACCGGGTGTGCGCGAGCTACCCGGAGCGCACCGCGATCCTGGACGGCGACCGGTCACTCACCTACCGTGAGATGCACGAGCTCGCGAACCGCATCGCCAACGGGCTCGGCTCGATGGGCGTGGCGAGCGGCGAGCGGGTCGGGCTGCTCCTGCCCAACACGCTGGAGTTCATTCCGGTGCAGCACGGCGTCTGGAAAGCCGGCGCGGTGCTGGTGCAGATGCCGACGCGTGCCGCGGCGAGCGTGCACCGAACGAACCTCGAGCAGACCAACGCTACGACGCTGATCTATCACTCCGACTTCGACTCGGTCGCCGAAGAGCTCGCCGGCAGCCTGCCGGGGCTCAAGAAGCTGATCAGGGTGGCTCCCAGCGCAGCAGAGGGCGGGCCCGCGGGGTCGGTCGATCTCGGCGAGATGACCGCGGCGCAGCCGGCGACACCTCCGGACGTCGTCGTGCAGGAGCACGACGAGGCGTACGTCCTGTTCACCTCGGGCAGCACGGGCGACCCGAAGGGCGTCGTGAACTCGCACTTCACCTGGGCGCACTACAGCATCACCGCCGGCCTGGAGATCGGAGACACCCGGCCGGGTGAGATCTTCGCGCACGGCGCCCCGCTGACGCACTTCACCCAGGTCTTCGTGATGCCGACGTTCATCCGTGGGGGCACCAACGTGATGCTCCCCGGTCTCGACGTCGATGTGCTGCTCAGCTCGATCGAGAAGTATCAGGTGACCGCGACGGCCCTGGTTCCGACGATCGTCTACCTGTTGCTCGACCACCCGCGCCGGGCCGAGGCCGATCTGTCGAGCCTGCGCACCGCGGTGTACGCCGGCGCCCCGATCGCTCCCGACCGGCTCAAGGAGGCACTTGACGCCTTCGGCCCGATCTTCGTCCAGACCTATGCCGGCACCGAGCCGGGCTACATCTCGGTGCTGCGCAAGGAGGACCATCGCGTCGACAGCGACGAGGCGGTCCGGAGGCTGGCGTCGGCCGGCCGGCCGATCCCGTACGTCGGGGTCAGCATCCAGGACGTGAACGACACTCCGCTTCCGGCCGGCGAGGTCGGCGAGATCTGCTCCAAGCAGCTCGGCCAGATGCTCGGGTACGTCGACGCGTCCCGCAACGCCGAGGCCCTACGGGACGGGTGGGTTCACACCGGCGACCTCGGCTACCTCGACGACGACGGCTACCTCTACATCGTCGACCGTAAGAAGGACATGGTCATCAGCGGCGGGTTCAACGTGTTCCCGCGGCAGGTCGAGGACGCGTTGCTCACCCACCCCGCGGTCGCGCAGACGGCCGTGATCGGCGTACCGCACCCGAAGTGGGGTGAGGCGGTCCACGCCTTCGTCGTGCTCAGGCAGGGAGCCGAGGCTGCCCCCGAGGAGCTGATGTCAGTCGTCAAGAAGGAGCTCGGCAGCGTGTCCGCGCCGAAGACCATCGACTTCCTCGACAGCCTTCCTGTCAACCCGGCCGGAAAGCTGGACAAGAAGACCCTCCGAGCGCCCTTCTGGTCGGGACGCGACAGGCAGGTCGGATGATGACGTCCACAGCAACCACCGGCGACCCCACGTTCGACGAGAACCGGCGCGCACATCTGGCAGCCATCGCGGAGCTGGACGAGCAGCTCGACCTCGTCCGACAAGGCGGGGGAGAGCGCTATGCCGAGCGACACCACAAGCGTGGACGTCTGCTGGTCCGCGAACGTCTCGAGCTGCTCCTGGACCGTGACACCCATTTCCTCGAGCTGTCGTCGCTGGCGGCATGGGGCAGTGCGTTCACCGTCGGGGCCAGCATCCTGACCGGCATCGGTGTCGTGTCCGGCGTCGAGTGCGTGATCATCGCCCACGACCCGACGGTCCGCGGTGGCGCGATGAATCCGTTCACGCTCAAGAAGAACCTGCGTGCGCTCGACATCGCCAGGATCAACCGACTTCCCGTGGTCTATCTCGTCGAGTCGGGCGGTGCGGACCTGCCCACCCAGTCCGACCTCTTCGTCGACGCAGGCAAGATCTTCCAGAAGCTCACCCAACTCTCTGCCGAGGGCATCGCCACCATCGCGCTGGTCTTCGGCAACTCGACCGCAGGCGGCGCCTACGTGCCGGGGATGTGCGACTACGCGGTCTTCGTCGACGGCCAGGCCAAGGTCTTCCTCGGCGGGCCGCCGCTGGTCAAGATGGCGACCGGCGAGGACGCTGACGACGAGTCCCTCGGCGGCGCCCGGATGCACTCCGAGGTCTCGGGTGTCTCCGACCAGTTCGCCGTCGACGAGCCCGACGCGATCCGCATCGGCCGACAGATCGTGGCTGACCTCGGCTGGCGCAAGCTCGGGCCAGGTCCGAGCCTCCCGGCCGACCCACCGAAGTACGATGCCGAGGAGCTGCTCGGCATCATGCCGGCCGACTTCCGGGTCCCCGTCGACCCGCGCGACATCCTCGCCCGGATCGTGGACGGCTCGCGCTTCAGCGAGTACAAACCTCGCTACGGGACCAGTCTGGTGACTGGCTGGGCCTCGGTGCACGGGTTCCCGATCGGCGTGCTGGCCAACCACCGTGGCGTCCTGTTCAGCGACGAGGCCAAGAAGGCGACCGAGTTCATCCTGCTCGCCAACCAGAGCGACACGCCGCTGCTGTTCCTGCAGAACACCACCGGCTACATGGTGGGCACGGCGTACGAGCAGGGCGGGATCATCAAGGACGGCGCGAAGATGATCAACGCAGTCGCCAACTCCACCGTCCCGCACATCACGATCAACATCGGAGCATCGTTCGGCGCGGGGAACTACGGGATGTCGGGTCGTGCCTACGACCCGCGCCTGATGTTCGCCTGGGTGGGCGCACGGCTCGCGGTGATGGGCGCGGCGCAGCTTGCCGGAGTGCTCTCCATCGTCGGTCGGCAGGCGGCCGAGTCCAGTGGCCGTCCCTTCGACGAGGCCGCCGACGAGCAGCGTCGCCACGAGATCGAGGAGCAGATCGAGAACGAGTCGCACTCGTTCTTCACCAGCGCACGGATCTACGACGACGGGGTCATCGACCCCCGCGACACCCGCAGCGTCCTCGGTGTGGCGCTGTCCGCGATCCATTCACAGCGCGTCGAGGGCCGTCGTGGCTTCGGCGTCTTCCGGATGTAGGAGCAGGCCGATGCCAAGGATCAAGAAACTGCTCGTCGCGAACCGCGGCGAGATCGCCACCCGGGTGATCAGGTCCGCGCGCGAGCGTGACGTCGATACGGTCGCCGTCTACTCCGAGCCCGATGCCGACGCCACGTTCGTCCATGCCGCCGACCAGGCGGTTCCCCTTCTCGGCGCCTCACCCGCGGAGACGTACCTGCGGGCCGACCTGGTGATCGCGGCGGCGAGGCATGTCGGCGCGGACGCGGTCCACCCGGGCTACGGCTTCCTCTCCGAGAACGCCGACTTCGCCGAGGCGTGTGCCGAGGCCGGCATCACCTTCATCGGACCACCTCCGGCCGCGATTCGGGCGATGGGCTCGAAGACCGCTGCCAAGCAGCTGATGGCGGAGGCCGGTGTCCCGGTGCTCCCCGGGATCGTGATCGACGAGAACCAGGAGTTCGGCGCGGATCTCGCCGAGCGGGCCGCCGGCGATATCGGCTTCCCGCTGCTGGTGAAGGCGGCGTACGGCGGTGGCGGCCGTGGCATGCGGATCGTCGAGTCGGCCGACGAGCTCGAATCGACCGTGGCCGCGGCGAGACGAGAGGCCGTCAGCGCCTTCGGAAACGGCGCGGTCTTCCTCGAACGCCTCGTCATTCGGCCGCGGCACATCGAGGTGCAGGTCTTCGCCGACTCCCAGGGGCAGGTCGTGCACCTCTTCGAGCGCGAGTGCTCGATCCAGCGGCGCTACCAGAAGATCATCGAGGAGGCACCGTCTCCCGTCGTCGACGAGGAGCTCCGTTCGGAGCTCGGTGCGGCCGCGGTGGCCGCGGCGAAGGCGATCGGGTATGTCGGGGCAGGCACCGTCGAGTTCGTGATGGACCCCAGCGGTGAGTTCTACTTCCTGGAGGTCAACACCCGACTCCAGGTGGAGCACCCGGTCACCGAGCTCGTCACCGGGCTCGACCTGGTCAAGCTGCAGATCGCCGTTGCCGAGGGTGAGCCGTTGCCGCGCAGCGTGACCGAGGCGCGACTCAGCGGCCATGCGATCGAGGCGCGACTCTATGCCGAGGACGTTGCGGCCGGCTACCTGCCCGCCACCGGCGACCTGCACCTCTTCGAGGTGCCGCAGCTTCCCGGGCTCCGGGTCGACTCGGGGGTCCGCTCGGGAAGCCAGGTGAGCGTCCACTACGACCCGATGCTCGCCAAGGTCATCGCGTACGGAGCCACCCGCTCCGAGGCCGCTCGCCTGCTGTCGCGGGCGCTCTCGGAGGCACGCGTCCACGGTGTGGTGACCAACCGGGACCTGCTGGTCGGCGTCTTGCGTGAAGAGGAGTTCCTCGCAGGCCAGATCGACACGGGCTATCTCGAGCGGCACTCTGCGGCCGACCTGATGGCCGCTGACCCGCATCGCGACCAGATCCACGCCGCCGCGGTGGCGTTGGCCGACCAGGCGGCTCGCCGCGCGGCCGTGGCGGAGCTGCCCGGCCTTCCGTCGGGTTGGCGCAACGTACCGAACGCTCCGCAGTGGGCCTCCTATGCGCCCGCCTCGGCCGGCGATCAGGACGCGGAGCTCTCGGTGTCGTACCGGATCACGGGCTCATCGGCCGACGTCACCGTCGCCGGCGTGCCTCTGGGGAACGTGGTGCTGCACTCGTGCAGCCGCGACCAGGTCGACCTCGTCGTCGATGGCACCCGCCACCGCGTGCTGGTCGCGCGAGCCGGTGACGAGCGCTTCGCGGACTCTCGCCTGGGCGCAAGCCACTTCATCGAACTGCCCCGCTTCCCGGACGCCGCCGACGAGGCAGCGGCTGGGTCGTTGCTGGCGCCGATGCCCGGCACCGTGGTCCGGGTCGAGGTCGAGGCAGGTGCCGCCGTCGAGACCGGCGAGGTCCTCGTCGTCCTCGAGGCGATGAAGATGGAGCACGCCGTCCGGGCCCCGCAGGGCGGCGTCGTGGCCGAGGTCAAGGTGGCCGCGGGCGACACCGTCGACCAGGGCACCCTGCTCGCGGTCGTGAAGGAGGCCGAGGGTGACTGAGATCATCAGCTCCGAGTCGGTCGACGGACAGGTCCGCTACGAGCTCGAAGACGGCGTCGCGTGGGTGCGGATGGACCGACCCGAGGCGCGCAACGCGCTCAACAAGCGGGTCCGGGACGGCCTGCACGCCGCCGTGAAGCGGTTCAACTCCGACGAGGAGGCCAAGGTCCTGGTACTGACCGGAGAGGGATCGGCGTTCTGCGCCGGCGGGGACTTGAAGGAGATGGCCGAGACCGCCCTCCAAGTGCCGCCGGTCGACTTCGTACCGCAGTTCGGCCGCACCATACCGGTCTTGAAGCCGACGATCGCCGCGGTGAACGGTCTCGCCCTCGCCGGAGGCTTCCTGCTGGCGCAGAACTGCGACCTGTGCGTGGCGGGGGAGTCGGCGAGGTTCGGCATCACCGAGGTCAAGGTGGGGCGCGGTGCGCCGTGGGCGGCGCCACTGCCGTGGCTCATCCCGCCCCGGGCTGCCATGGAGATCCTGCTGACCGGCGACCTCGTCGACGCGGCGAGGGCCGAGCGGCTGGGTCTGGTCAACCATGTGGTCCCCGATGCCGACCTGCATGACTTCGTGCAGGCGCTCGCCCGGCGGATCGCCGAGAACGCTCCGCTCTCGGTGCAGGCCGGCAAGCAGACCGCCCGCCTGGTCGCCGAGCTGCCGCTCTCGGAGGCGTACGAGCGCGCCGAGCGCATCTGGGAGCCGGTCTACCTCAGCCGCGACGCGCAGGAAGGGCCCCGCGCGTTCCGAGAAAAGCGAGCCCCACAGTGGGAGGGACGATGACGATGTCGGACAAGGCAGCCGCATTGGCAGGAATCTGTGCCGACCTCAAGGCCGAGGGGGACACTCTGCTCGAGACGCTCCGGGGTCTCGACGAGGAGGACTGGGGGCGGGACACGCCGGCGGAAGGTTGGACCGTCCGCGATCAGGTCACTCACCTGGCGTTCTTCGACGATGCCACGGTCCTCGCCCTGCGCGACCGGGCGGGCTTCCTCGCTCAGCGCGAGGAGCTCCTCGCGCTGGGGCCGAGATTCCCGGACGTCGTGGCCGAGCGGGCCGGCTCGCTGGCGCCGGATCAGTGCCTGGACTGGCTGCGGCGATCGCGGGCCGAGCTGCTCGAGGCCTACGACGCCGCCGACCCTTCGATGCGACTGCCCTGGTACGGCCCGGACATGGGCGTGCTGTCGTCTGCGACCGGTCGCCTGATGGAGACCTGGGCCCACGGCCAGGACGTGCGGGACAGCTTCGGCATCCCGCCGGTGTCGACGCCGCGGCTGCGGCACATCGCCGACATCGGAGTACGCACGTACGCCTTCAGCTTCCAGCTGCACGGCCGCGACGTTCCGACGGCGCCGGTGAGGGTCGAGCTCGCGGGGCCGGACGGGAGCGAATGGGCCTGGGGTCCTGAGGGCGCGGACGACGTCGTCGTCGGCTCGGCCCTCGACTTCTGCCTCGTGGTCACCCAGCGGCGCAACGTCCTCGACACGGGGCTCACAGTCAGTGGTCCCGCTGCACAGGCATGGATGCAGGTCGCCCAGGCGTTCGCCGGGCGACCCACCGACCCCAGACCGGCAGGCCACCTCGCCACCCAGGGGGTGGCACGATGACCGCGCCCAAGCGCCCTGTGCGGATCGGGAACGCGTCCGGCTTCTATGGCGACCGTGCGGCCGCGATGCGGGAGATGGTCACCGAGGGACCTCTCGACGTCGTGACCGGCGACTACCTCGCTGAGCTCACGATGCTCATTCTGTGGAAGGCACGAAGGAAGGATCCGACGGCCGGATACGCCCGCACTTTCCTGGCGCAGATGGAGGAGGTCCTGGGAGGGGCGTTGGACCGTGGCGTACGCATCGTCACGAACGCCGGCGGCCTGAATCCGGCGGGTCTCGCGGGGAAGCTCGGTGACCTTGCCGAGAGGCTCGGCCTGGCCCCCAGGATCGCCTGGCTCGAGGGAGACGACCTCTCGGCCCGTGTCGGGGAGCTCCTGGCCGCGGGGCACGACCTCAAGCATCTGGACACCGGACGGTCGTTGGCCGACGCCGGTGTCCGCCCGGCGACCGCCAACGCCTACCTGGGCGGCTGGGGGATCACCGGGGCGCTCCGCGCAGGGGCAGACATCGTGGTGTGCCCGCGGGTCACCGACGCCTCGCTCGTCGTCGGACCGGCGGCCTGGTGGCACGGCTGGAGCCCGGACGACTACGACGCCATCGCGGGAGCCGTCGCGGCGGGGCACGTGATCGAGTGCGGTCCGCAGGCCACGGGCGGCAACTACCCATGGCCCGAGGAGATCGTCTCGCCCGGCTACCCCGGATACCCGATCGCCGAGGTCGCCGCCGACGGCTCTGCCGTCATCACCAAGCACCCAGATACCGGGGGAGTGGTCTCGGTGGGAACCGTGACCGCGCAGCTGCTCTACGAGATCGCCGGCCCGGACTACCCCAACCCGGACGTCGTGGCTCGCTTCGACACCGTGCGTCTGAGCCAGGAAGCACCCGACCGAGTGCTGATGAGCGGGACGAAGGGCGCCGCCCCGTCGGGACTGCTCAAGGTCGCCCTCAACTACGTCGGCGGATACCGCAACTCGATGACCTTGGTCATCACCGGGCTCGACGTCGAGGCCAAGGCAGCGGCGGCCGAGGTGATGCTCTTCGACATCCTGGGGGGCAAGGAGCAGTACGACGAGGTCGACGTGCGGCTGATCCGATCCGACAGGCCCGACGCACCGACGAACGCGGAGGCGCAGGCACACCTCCGCATCACGGTCAAGAGCCACGATCGCGACGTCGTCGGACGCAGGTTCTCCAACGCGGTCATGGAGCTCTTCCTCGGCGGGTATGCCGGATTCCATGCCACGACACCGCCCACCGACGCCACCGAGTTCGGCGTCTACTGGCCCGCGCTGCTACCGGCCGAGACCGTGACCCAGACCCTGCACCTCGCCGATGGTCCCGTCGCCGAGATCCCGCACGCGGCTCCGCCGTCCCCGTCCACGCCGGAGTCGTACTCACCACGGCCTTCGGCCGCGGGCGGGCCGAGCGCGCAGACGGGGCGGACCGGTCCCGCCGCGGCGACGGTCAGAGCACCGCTCGGCGCCGTCGCCGGAGCTCGCTCGGGGGACAAGGGCGGCAATGCCAACGTCGGCATCTGGGTACGCACCGACGAGGAGTACGCCTGGCTCGAGGCGCACCTGAGCATCGACGAGTTCCGTCGACTGCTTCCCGAGGCCGACTCCCTCCCCGTGCATCGCTACGAGCTGCCCAACCTGCGTGCGCTCAACTTCGTCGTGGTCGGTCTGCTGGGCAACGGGGTCGCCGACGCCACCAGGCCAGATCCGCAGGCCAAAGGTCTGGGCGAGTACGTCCGCTCGAGGCTCACCGACATTCCCGAGGCATTCGTCACCGCCCGTGCCGAGCAAGAGGAACCACAACGACCAGGAGGAGGAGCACCATGGCCGGAGTAGCAGCGAGCGAGTGGCGTGGCGCCGACCCGCTCGACCCGAGGCGTACGCTGCATGGCGTGCCGAGCCCCGAGACCGCGCCTGGACCACGGCGAGGTCCACGCACCCGGGACCCTGCCCGCAAGCAGCGCATCCTCGCCGCGGCGGCGGACCTCATGGCGACCAACGGCTACCACGCCGTCTCCATGGAGGACATCGGGTCGGCGGTCGGGATCACGGCATCGGCGATCTACCGCCACTACGGCAGCAAGAACGCCGTGCTGGTGGCGATGTTCGAGTCCGTCATCGACGGTCTCCTGGCGCAGGGACAGCAGCTGGCCGCCGACCACGGCGCCGACCCCTTGCACGCACTCACCCAGCTGATCGAGGGCCAGATCGACTTCGTCGTCGGACAGCGCGAGGTCGCCCAGGTCTACTTCCGCGAGATCGCCAACTTGCCCGATGACGACCGTCGCGGCCTGCGCCGCAAGCAGCGCCTCTACCTGGAGGAGTGGGTCCACCTGCTCCTCGAGCTGCGACCCGACCTGGACGACACCTCGGCGCGAGCGATCGTGCACTGCGCGATCGGCGCCATCCAGTCGACCCTGCAGCACTCCGCCGGCCTGCCTGAGCCCCGTCTGCGGGCTCTGCTCGGGGCATCAGCACTGGCCGTGCTGACCTCCGCACCCTCGAACTGACTCGCCCGGCCCCATCGGGGCCCAACCTCGCGCCGGCCACCGTTCCGGCAACTCAGGAGATCCCTAATGAGCACTGCTTTCATCTATGAGGCCATCCGCACACCACGAGGCAAGGTCAAGCGTGGCGCGCTCAATGCCACCAAGCCTGTCGACCTCGGGGTCGGTCTCGTCAACGAGCTGCGGGACCGACTGCCAGGTCTCGACTCCTCCTACATCGACGACCTGATCCTCGGCGTCGTCTCGCCGATCGGTGAGCAGGGCGGTGACCTGCCCAAGGCCGTCGCCCAGGTGGCCGGGCTCTCCGAGACCGTCGCCGGCGTTCAGGTCAACCGCTATTGCGCATCGGGTCTCGAGGCGACCAACCTCGCCGCGGCGAAGGTCGCCTCCGGCTGGGACCGGCTCGTGCTGGCCGGAGGGATCGAGTCGATGTCCCGCGTGCCCATGCTCTCCGACGGCGGGCCGCTGTTCAATGATCCGACCACGACCTACGACGAGTACTTCGTGCCCCAGGGCATCGGCGCTGACCTGATCGCCACCATGGAGGGCTTCAGCCGCGAGGACGTCGATGCGTACGCCGCCGAGTCCCAGCAGCGCGCCGAGAACGCCTGGACCAACGGCTACTTCAAGCGATCGCTCGTCCCAGTCGTCGACCAGAACGGCGTGCTCGTCCTCGATCAGGACGAGCACCGCCGACCCGGCTCCACCGTCGAGAGCCTTGGCACTCTCAAGCCGTCGTTCGAAGGCCCCGGCAAGCTCGGCTTCGACGCCGTCGCGCTGCAGAAGTACCACTGGGTGGAGCGGATCGACCACGTCCACACCGGGGGCAACTCCTCCGGCATCGTCGACGGCGCCGCGCTGGTCCTGGTCGGCAACGAGCAGGCAGGCAAGGACTTGGGGCTGGAGCCCCGCGGCCGGATCGTCGCGACGGCGATCACCAGTTCGGAGCCGACCATCATGCTGACGGGCCCCCGCCCGGCGACGGAGAAGGTCCTGGCGACGGCCGGCTTGACCCTGGACGACATCGACCTCTTCGAGCTCAACGAGGCCTTCGCCTCGGTGGTGCTCAAGTGGATGAGTGACCTGCACATCCCGCACGAGAAGGTCAACGTCAACGGCGGCGCCATCGCCATGGGCCACCCGCTCGGGGCAACCGGCGCGATGCTCGTCTCCACCATCCTCGACGAGCTCGAGCGCCGCGGGTTGCGGCGCGGTCTCGTCACGCTGTGCGTCGGCGGCGGCATGGGCATCGCCACGATCGTCGAGCGCCTGTGAACCGTGTCCGAGTCGAACCACGCCCGCACTGAAGGAGCCCCAATGAACGAGACCACCATCATCGGCTGGCAGCGCGACGAGGACGGCATCGTGACCCTCACGATGGACGATCCCGCCGGCTCGGCCAACACCCTGTCCGAGGCGTTCGTCGCCGACCTGGTCGACACCGTCGCGCGGCTGCAGCATGAGCGCGACGACATCACCGGCGTCATCCTCACCTCGGCGAAGCGAACATTCTTCGCAGGAGGCAACCTCAACGAGATCGTCCGGCTCGAGCCCGAGGACGCCACCCGGTTCACGGCGCATCTGGACCTGATCAAGGCCCAGCTGCGCTCATTGGAGACACTCGGGCGGCCGGTCGTCGCCGCGATCAACGGCGCCGCCCTGGGCGGCGGCCTCGAGCTGGCCCTCGCCACCCACCACCGTGTCACCGTGGGCGGCCGGAACGTGCGCATCGGACTGCCCGAGGTCGGCCTCGGTCTGCTTCCCGCCCTCGGTGGCGTCACCCGGACCGTTCGGCACCTCGGCGTCACCACTGCACTGGACAAGATCCTTCTCTCGGGCAGGGCCTACACCGCCGAGCAGGCGGCTGACCTCGGCCTCGTCGACGAAGTCGTCCTGACCGCAGAGGAGCTCGTGCCTGCCGCGAAGCGGTGGATCGCACAGAATCCCGATGCCGCGCAGCCATGGGACCGCAAGGGCTTCGCCGTCCCGGGAGGTACGCCCTCCAGTGGCCCGCTCACCGGCCAGCTGGCGTTGCTCTCGGCTGGCCTGCGCGCCCGCACCCATGGCTCCCCGGCGCCGGCCGAGCGGGCCATCCTCGCCGCCGCGGTCGAGGGGTCGGGGCTCGATCTGGAGACAGCTACCAAGGTCGAGTCGCGCTACTTCGTCGAGATCGCGACCGCACAGATCGCCAAGAACCGGATCAACCTCACCTTCTTCGACATGCAGGCGATCAAGGCCGGGGCGAGTCGGCCGGAGGGCGAGCCCCCGTTCACCTCCTCCCGGCTCGGTGTCGTCGGCGCCGGGATGATGGGTGCCGGAATCGCCTACGCCGCGGCCAAGGCCGGCATCGACGTCGTCCTCGTCGACGTGACCCGCGAGGCGGCCGAGAAGGGCAAGGCGTACTCGGCGAAGCTCGAGACCAAGGCCGTCGGCGCCGGCCGCCGTACCCAGGCCGACGCTGACTCGTTGCTGGACCGGATCCAGCCCAGCGACGTGATCGAGGACCTTGCCGACGTCGACTTCGTCGTCGAGGCGGTCTTCGAGAGCGCCGAGCTCAAGACCGACGTCTTCGCCCGCGTCGAGAAGGTCGTCGGATCCGACAGCATTCTCGGATCGAACACGTCCACTCTTCCGATCGGGTCGCTCGCGGCGGCGGTGAGCCGGCCGGAGGACTTCGTCGGCGTCCACTTCTTCTCACCCGTGGACCGGATGGACCTCGTCGAGATCATCAAGGGGGAGAAGACCTCGCCGCGGACACTGGCCCGCGCCTTCGACCTCGTCCGGCAGCTCGGCAAGACCCCGATCGTGGTCAACGACAGCCGTGGCTTCTTCACCAGCCGGGTGATCATCGCCCGCCTGAACGAGGCTGTCGCCATGGTCGGGGAGGGCATCGCGCCGGCCAGCATCGAGCAGGCGTCTCTGCAGGCCGGCTACCCGGCCGGTGCCCTGCAACTGCTCGACGAGCTCACCCTCACCCTGCCGCGGGCCGTGCGTGAGGAGGCCAAGGCCGCGGCGGCCGAGGCGGGCCAGGCGTGGCAGTCACACCCCAGCCACGACGTCTTCGACCGCCTCATCGACGAGCACGGTCGCGCCAGCCGTGCTTCCGGGGCCGGGTTCTACGACTACGACGAGTCCGGTCGGCGTACCGGCCTGTGGCCCGGACTCGCCGAGGTGTGTCCGGTGGCAGCCGACCAGCCGCCGCTTCGAGACCTCGTCGAGAGACTGCTCTTCGCCGAGGCACTGGAGGCGTGGCAGGCGTACGCCACCGGCGTCATCACCCAGCAGGCCGACGCCAACGTCGGCTCGCTGCTCGGCATCGGGTTCCCAGCCTGGACCGGTGGCGTGCTGCGCTACCTGGAGCAGTACGACGGAGGGATCGCCGGTTTCGGCCGCCGGGCCGACGAGCTGGCCGAGTCGTACGGTGAGCGCTTCCGTCCTCCGGCCTCGCTCGTGGAGGCGGGCCATGCGGATTGACGCCAACATCGGTGGCAGCGTCGATGGGACCGAGGGTGCGTCGTACGCCGAGCTGATCGACCAGGTCCGCGACGTGGAGGCGGTCGGCTACTCAGGTGTGTGGTCCACCGAGGTGGCCCGCGACCCGTTCTTCCCGCTCCTCCTTGCTGCCGAGCACAACGAGAGCCTGACCGTCGGCACCGGCATCGCCGTGGCCTTCGCACGCTCCCCGATGACGATGGCCGCAGCAGCCTACGACCTGCAGACCTTCAGCAGAGGGCGGTTCGTCCTGGGCCTGGGATCGCAGGTGCGGGCACACATCGAACGCCGGTTCAGCATGCCGTGGTCGGAGCCGGCGGCCCGGATGGCGGAGTTCATCGGGGCGCTTCGTGCGATCTGGGCGAGCTGGCTCGACGGGGAGCGACTCCAGTTCGAGGGGCGCTTCTACCGACACACGCTGATGACCCCCATGTTCACTCCGCCGCATCACTCCTGGGGCCCTCCGCCGATCATGCTCGCAGCCGTCGGCCAGGCGATGACCAAGGTGGCGGCCACCCGCGCTGACGGTCTGATCGTGCACGGGTTCACGACCGAGCGCTATCTGCGCGAGGTGACCGTGCCGCTGGTGGAGCAGGGCCTGCGGGAGTCCGGCCGGAAGCGGTCGGAGTTCACCGTCATCTATCCGGGCCTGGTGGCGACCGGGAGCGACGATGCCCAGCTCGAGAAGGCCACCACGGCCGTACGCAAGCAGCTCGCGTTCTACGGCTCGACGCCTGCCTACAGCAGTGTCCTGGACCTGCATGGCTGGGGCGACCTTCACGCCGAGCTGCACGCCCTCTCCGTCCGCGGGGACTGGGACACCATGACCGGCCTCATCGATGACGACGTACTCACGGCCCTCGCCGTCGTCGGGTCTCCGGAGGAGACAGGCGCCGAGATCCACCGGCGCTACGGCGATCTGGCGGACCGGTTCACCCTCTCCTCGCCGTACCCGATCCCCGTCGAGACCCAGGGGCGGCTCGTGGCCGCCGCTCGCGCCACCCAGGAGGCCTGATGGACTTCACCATCACCGAGGAGCATCGCGCACTGCGAGACGCGGTGAGCGCGATCAGCCGCGAGTTCGGCAACGGCTACTACACCCAGAAGGCCGAGGCCCGGGAGTTCACCCTCGAGCTGTGGGAGGCCCTGGGTAAGCACGGCTTCGTCGGCGTCAACATCCCCGAGGAGTACGGCGGGGGCGGAGGAGGACTCGTCGAGCTGGCCATCGTCTGCGAGGAGACGGCGGCCGCGGGATCCCCGCTGCTCCTCCTCCTGGTGGCGAGTGCGATCAGCGGCGAGGTGATCAGCACCTTCGGCACGCCCGAGCAGCGCCAGGAGTGGCTGCCCAGGCTCGCGTCCGGGGCGGGACGTGTGGTCTTCGCCATCACCGAGCCCGACGCCGGCTCCAACACCCACCGGATCTCGACCGCTGCGGTCAAGGACGGCGACGGCTACGTGCTGCGCGGCCAGAAGCACTTCATCTCCGGGATCGATGTCGCCGACGCCGTGCTGGTGGTGGCTCGCACGGGCACCGACGATCGCGGGGACGCCGAGCTCTCGCTCTTCGTCGTCGACACCGACGCCCCGGGCCTGACCGCCCAACCGCTCCCGGTCGCCGTGGCACTTCCGGAGAGGCAGTACACCCTCTTCCTCGACGACGTGCACGTCTCCGCGGACCGGCTCATCGGCACCGAGGGCGCCGGCTTCAAGCAGGTCTTCCACGGCCTGAACCCCGAGCGGGTGACCGGCGCCGCCCTGCTCGTCGGCATCGGCCGCTACGCCCTCGCCCAGGCCGCCGACTACGCCAACCAGCGCCAGGTCTGGGACGTGCCCATCGGATCCCACCAAGGCGTCTCCCACGCGCTGGCGAAGGCCAAGATCGAGGTGGAGGCGGCCGCCCTCGTCACCGCGAAGGCAGCCTGGCTGCACGACCAGGGGCTGCCCGCCGGCGAAGCGTCCAACATGGCCAAGTACCTGGCCGCCGAGGCCGCGCTGTCCGCACTCGATGCCGCGATCCAGTGCCACGGCGGCAACGGCGTGGCCAGCGAGTACGGCCTGATCCCGCTGTGGGGCCTGGCCCGCCTGCTCCGGATCGCGCCGGTCAATCGGGAGATGATCCTCAACTTCGTGGCCCAGCACTCACTGGGTCTGCCCCGCAGCTACTGAAGTCTCCACCCGCACAGGAGGTACGACGATGGCGTCGTCAGCACAAGATCTCGGTCGCAACCTCATCCAGCGTGTCAATGTCGGTGACAGCCTGACCCGGGCCGCCGCCCGGTACCCCGACCGGCTAGCGCTGGTCGACGGCGAAAGGCGCCTCGACTATCGCGAGCTCAACGCCCTGGTCAACCGGTTCGCCCACGGTCTCGTCGCCGCCGGATATGCGCGCGGGGATGCCCTCGCCCTCGCCTCCGGGAACAGCATCGAGTTCCTGGTGACGTACTACGCCTGCGCGAAGCTCGGCGTCGTCTGTGTGCCGATCAACCTCGGCTGGCGCAGCGACGAGATCTCCTATGTCCTGGGCCACAGCCGCGCTCGCGGCATCGTCGTCGAGCGGCAACTGATCCCGAGCGTCGCCGAGGCGGTCGCCGAGCACCTTACGGTGAGCCATGTCGTGATCGCGCCGGGAACGGACCCCAAGGTCGACCAGCCGGGCCCTACCCTCGTCGGGGCCGTCGAGTTCGGGGACCTCGTGGCAGCGGGTGAGGAGTCGGAGCCGGAGGCGTACGTAGCGGACCGTGATCCGCTGAGCTACCTCTACACCAGCGGGACGACCTCGTTCCCCAAGGGCGTCGTCGGCAACCACACGGCGATCTATCTGGAGTCGATGTCGATGGCTCTGGAGGCACGGTTCGACGAGACCGACCGGTTCGTGGCGCTGATGCCGATGTTCCACACCGCCCAGTTGAACTGTCATTGCACCGCCGCCGTCATGGTGGGCGCAGCCCTGTTCATCGAGCGGGGATTCGACGCCGGCCGTCTCCTGGACCTCATCGAGGCCGAGAAGATCACGCAGATCTTCGCGCTCCCGATGATGTACCGGCAGATGCTCGACCACCCCGACATCGACCGCCGGGACCTGTCCAGCCTGCGCCGGGCCCTCTACGCCATGGCGACGATGCCGGAGGCACAGCTACGTCGCTGTCTGGACGTCTTCGACTGCGACTTCTATCTGCTCTTCGGACAGACGGAGATGAGCCCCACCGCGACGCTGTTCCGTCCCGAGCACCAGCTCAGTCACGCGGGCGCGGTCGGTACGCCGGTCACCAACGTCCAGGTCGGCATCATGGCCGAGGACGGCCGACTGCTACCCGCCGGCGAGGACGGCGAGATCGTCTACCGCGGACCACACACGCTCACCGGCTACCTCGACAACCCGGAGGCGACCGACGAGGCGTTCGCGCACGGCTGGTTCCACTCTGGGGACGTCGGCCACTTCGGCTCCGACGGCGTCCTCTGGTTCACCGACCGCCGCAAGGACGTCATCAAGACCGGCGGCGAGAACGTCGCCTCGATCGAGGTGGAGAAGGCGCTTTACGCCGCTGACCCGAATATTACCGAAGCCGTCGTGGTCGGCCTCCCGCACGAGCACTGGACCGAGGCGATCACCGCCGTGGTGGTGCCTGCCCCAGGCTCCCGCGTCGACCCCGAGGTCCTGCGCCAGAAGCTCCGCGGTCACCTCGACGCGTACAAGATCCCCAAGTCGATCGTGGTCGCCGACGAGCTGCCGAAGACCTCGACCGGGAAGATCCGGAAGAACGTCCTGCGGGAGGCGTACTCGCGCCTCTATGCACAAGAAGGCGACCCGCACGGCGACTGCTGAGGCTGCGGACGGGCTACTTTCAGTCGCGGTCTCTAGGGCAGTTGATCCCTTTGAGCGCTCAGTGACTGGGCGCCGGACGCGCGGATGGCCAGCGTCACCGTCACGCCGCGCAGGCCCTCGGATCGATCCGCCGAGCACACGTTCGTCCTTGCCCAGGCAGACGGCAGGTGAAGAGGCACGCGGGAGACGACGGATGAGCCTGCCGTCTCGACAGGCTCGATGGCACCGCTGTCTCGCAAGTGCGAGCCGGTCGACGAGGTTGCTGGGTCGCTCCGTTGTGCGAGGACGCCAGATGCCCTTGCCTGAGTCGCACCTCGGACTGGTCCAGGTGACCCGGAACCCATGACGGTTACTGACGGTTCGTAGCTACCGCTCGATCACTCGCACCGAGAGATGCCTAACGAACCGAAGATCGTCGGCACGCATGCTACGCATTTCCGTAGGAAAACCACTTATGACCTGCGGTTATGTGGTTCTTGACGGTTGTTGATGGAGGTGCGCTGGGGCGTGCATGGTGGGGTGAAGTTCTACACCGGGCGTGCGGTGGATGCGCGCCGCTACGTCGAGTCGGATGCCTTCGGGGCCGACGACTACTACCTGGGCGAGGGCTCGGGCGTGGCTGACCGGTACGTCGTCACTGGTTCTGCGGTTGTGCGGGCGGCGGCGATGGACGCGGAGACCTACGAGCGCTGGGTGGCGGGTTACGACGTCGAGACGGTGAAGGCGAAGGGGCGGCTGCGCACGGACTCGAAGGGCGTGAAGTTCGTCGAGGTGACGGTGAACGGGCCGAAGTCGTGGTCGCTGGCTGCGGCTGCACATCCGGATGTGTCGGTGGCGTACGGCGCTGCGCAGCTTCGAGCGGCAGAGCAGATCCTGGCGTGGGTGGGGGAGCATGCAACGACTCGGGTCGGGCCGCGGGGACGTCAGGTGCAGGTTCCGGTTGAGCAGCTGGAGGCGGCGGTCGTGGCGCATCGCACGTCGCGGGCAGGGGATCCGCATTGGCATCTGCATCTTCAGGTGTCGTCGCGGGTGTGGGCGGCGGGGACGTGGCGGGGGCTGCACACGGTCGGGTTCCGGGAGAGCATCGCGGCGATCAACGGGATCGGCCATGCGGCGGTGATGACCGACCCTGGGTTCCGGGCTGCTCTGGCGGCGCATGGCTATCACGTGGATCTGGAGTCGGGGGAGATCGTGGAGCTGGAGGCTTACGGGGAGGCCTTCTCGGCTCGGTCGACGCAGATCGGGCACAACCTCGACCGTTATGAGACTCAGTGGCGGGGTGAGCATCCGGGGGAGGAGCCGGGGCTGCGGCTTCGGCAGGCGTGGGACCGTCGGGCGTGGGCCGACGAGCGTCCGGACAAGGTAGTGCCCACCTCGGGTGCTGCCTTGGAACAGCACTGGAGGAGCGAGCTTGCTGAGCTCGGGTTCCGTCCGCCTCGGCACAGGGCAGAGTTGCCGGCGCCGCGGTCGGGGATCCTTGACCTCGACGGGATGGCGGCCGAGGCGTTGAGTCGACTGGGTGCTCGGCGGTCGGCGTGGAGCAGGGCAGACATACGGGGAGCGGCCGAACAGCTCATCTCCGAGAGCGGTGTGGTGGCCGCGCACGCGGTCAGGGGCGAGTTGGCCGTCGACCTGACCGCGCGGGTCATCGCCGCGTCGGTGCCGCTGGTCGGTCGCGAGGATGTACCTGTTGATGTTCGTGCGCTGACATCGCCGCGGGTGGTGGCGGTCGAGCGGCATCTTGTGAGGCAGTTTGCGGGCCGCGTTGAGGGGTCGGGGCGACCGATTGATCTGCGGCGGGCATCGCGCTGGCTCGGCGCTCTGGGGCGAGACCAGACCGCAGCCGTGGCACATCTCGCGGGGAGCCAGCAGCTCGTTGTCATTGAGGGTGCGGCAGGAGCGGGCAAGACGGCTGCGCTCGCGGCCGCGCGAAGGATTCAGGAGGTGCAGCGACGGCGGATGGTGGTGGTCTCGCCTACCTTGAAGGGGGCCAAAGCCGCCGCCGGGCAGGTGGGCGCGTCTGCGTATTCGGTGGCCTGGATGCTGCGACAGTACGGTTTCCGATGGGATGACCACGGGCATTGGCAGAGCGCCGAGGCCAACCCGCACCCTGCGGTGCGGCTACGACGAGGCGATCTGCTGGTGGTCGATGAGGCGGGCATGCTGGACCAGGACAGTGCGGTCGCGCTGGTGCAGATCGCGGATGCCACCGGGGCACGGCTGGCACTGATCGGCGACCGGCATCAGCTGCCCGCGGTCGGTCGGGGCGGTGTGCTCGATCTTGCCTGCCGTTACGCCGGCAACAGCCACGTCGACCTGGACTCGGTTCGGAGATTCGTCGATCCCGAGTACGCCGAGCTCAGTCTTCGGATGCGGGCCGGGAAACGGCCTGAGGCCGTCTTCGACCGCTTGCTTGCGCGCGGCGAGATCGTCGTGCACGCTTCCGAGGTCGAGCAGATCGCGGCGCTGGCTGACGTCGCCACCACGGCGGAGAACGGCGTCGCAGTGGTTGCGGACACCCGAGATCAGGTCGCTCGGATCAACGGCCTGGCTCGTCGAGGTCTGTCGGACGCGGTCGATCGAAAGGACAGGTTTGCCACGCGGTCAGGCGAGCGGATCGGCATTGATGATCGAGTCGCGACGCGTCGCAACAATCCCGACGCCGATGTCGCCAACCGTGAGGTCTGGACCGTGCGCAACGTCGATCGGAAGGGTGTCGTCGTCAAGGGTGCGGCCGGTCGCCGTCGTTTGTCGTGGGAGTACGCACGTGAGCATCTCGAGTTGGCGTACGCCACGACGACTTACGGCGTGCAGGGCGACACAGTCTCGGTCGCCCATGTCGCGGTCGGCATGCACACGAGCGCGTCATCGGCGTACGTCGGCATGACCCGCGGCCGTGACCGCAACATCGCTCACCTGGTCGCCGACTCGGTCGAGGATGCCCGAGATCAATGGACCCGGGTCTTCAGTCGCGATCGCGCCGACCTCGGCCCGACCCACGCCGCGCAGCGCGTCGGTGAGGACCTCGAGCGCTTTGGCGCGCTCGCGCCAAGGCAAGGAGCAGCCCCGCGCCTCCGGGGGCATCGACACTCAGGCGACGTCCCGGCGTCCCGTTCGGCCGGAGCTGACCGAGGCGGGCCGGGACTCGGCTTGTAAGCTCACACGCCGTTCGGTGTTCGATCAATACCGTTGTCAATCCTCCAATATCGGGGCGGGTTCCAACGTACGCGAGGTTCGAACGGCTCGACGGGCGGCCCGCTATCCCCAGGGGTGGCCGTTGACGGGATCGGCCCGGCGCCTGGGCGGTGGCGGCGGGGGTGGGGGCAACGCGTCGCGCGCGCCGATGCGGACC
Organism: Nocardioides sp. NPDC000445; assembly: GCF_040300245.1. Taxonomy (NCBI): domain Bacteria; kingdom Bacillati; phylum Actinomycetota; class Actinomycetes; order Propionibacteriales; family Nocardioidaceae; genus Nocardioides; species Nocardioides sp. NPDC000445. The sequence goes on from NZ_JBEPDH010000009.1 coordinate 198,835, forward strand.
GTGGCGGTCCTGCTGGGATTGCTGCTGTTGACGAACGCGTCCCAGAGCATCTCGACCGACGGTCCGGCCATGGCCCACTTGATCGCGGGGCTCCAAGCGCTTCGGACGGCCGCGGGCAGGTCGAGCTCGTCCCACAGATCGACGAGCAGGGCGCCGTCGAGCCAGCGGATCATGGACTCGGGCAGGGCGCGGCGGATCAGGATCTCGTACGCTCGGGCGCGGTCGGTGCGGTTGCTGAGGTGCCACTGACTTTGTTCGGTGTGATTGATCAGGTCCGGCACCCGGAGGGTGGCGAAGCAGTCGGGCGGGCCGACGGTCCAGAGCATGTTGGGGAACCAGAACGCTTGTACGCCGCGTACCTTGCGCTCCTCGAAGTCGACATAAGTCGAGAAGGAGAGGTTGAGCCCGGCAGCCCGGAGAATGCGTACGGCGACGTTGAGCGATGGCGACTTGGTGCCGCGCTCGTAGGCGGACAGTGTGGCCTGGGACGTGCCAGCCAGCTCGGCGAGCTGGGTCTGGGTGAGTCCTGCGGCTCGTCGGGCTGTCTGAAGAATTGTCGCCCCGTCGATGTGCCCAGGATATCCGATCGGATACGGACGCCTGATTGGATCTACGACCGTTCCGAAGACCGGCCAGACGTACATCTGATCGGACGTACACCTCCAGTCGGATCTAAAACAGGGGTCTGCTGGGGAGCCCTGCACACCTACCTCCTGCACTCGAGTACCGCCGCCATCCGGGCGGTGGACGTCGATGACAGGAGATGAACATGACCACGAGCCAGATCCCGTTCTCCGAGCGGGACAACGAGGAGATCCTCACCTTCACCGAGGCGGCTGAGATCCTGCGTACGTCGGAGAACACCCTGCGGTGGTGGCGCCAGCGCAGGACCGGTCCGAGGTTCTTCAAGATCGGCCGCCGGCTGGTCACCACCGTCGGCGACCTGCGCACCTTCATGCGCGAGCAGCGCCGGGCAGCGACGCCGCTGATCCGGTGAGCCCAATCGGTAGGCGTCGTCTCGAACGGCTGTTCGGGACAACGCCTACCCTGAGGGACATGGATGAGAACGCCAACCACGAGGAGAGTAGGTGAGCAATGGCCACGATCCGCAAGCACACCGCGAGGTGGACGACCAAGGAGGGCGAGGTCAAGACCAAGGTCCGCTGGCGTGCGGTCTACGTCGACCGAGCCGGCGAGGAGCACGTCAAACACTTCGACCGAAAGACCGAGGGCCAGGACTGGATCGATGAGCAGACCGCAGGGCTGGTCCGCGGCGACTGGGTCAACCCCGAGCTCGGCAAGCAGACCTTCAAGGCGTACGCCGAAGCCTGGCGTGCCCGACAGGTCCATGCCGAGTCGACCAGAACGACCTTCGAGATCGCCCTCAACGCCCACATCTATCCGAAGATCGGCGACTGGCGGATCGACTCGATCCGGCAGGCAGACGTCCAGGAGCTGGTCGCCAAGTGGTCAGCCACCGCGGCACCGACCACCGTGCATCTGCGTTACGGAGTGCTCGCCATCGTCATGAAGGCGGCCGCCAAGGAGCGAGTGCTCGCCGGCTCACCCTGTGAGGGCACCCGGCTGCCCCGCCTGGACCCCAAGTCGGCGCTGGTCCCGATCACGACCGACGTGGTCAAGGAGCTGAGCGAGACGATCTACCCGCGCTACAAGAACTTGATCACTGTCTTGGCCGGTACCGGGATGCGTCGCGGCGAGATCCTCGGTCTGACGGTTGACAGGGTCTCGAAGGACTTCAACACCGTCCGGGTCGACCGCCAGCTGCGTACGACCGAGCCGACCTGGAAGCCGCCGAAGACGCCGTCGAGCGTGCGGACCATGGCAGTGCCCGACATCGTGCTCGAGGCCATCGAGGACCAGAAGACGACCTACGGGATCCACAAGAGCGGCCTGATCTTCACTAACTCCTCGGGCAACCCGATCGGCAAGAGCACCCTGTGGATGGCCTGGAACACCGCCGCCAAGAAGGTCAAGACCGACGCGACGCCGCACGATCTTCGGCACTATTTCGCCTCGATGCACATCCGCGCCGGCACGTCGATCAAGGCGCTCCAGGCCCTCCTTGGACACAAGAACGCAGCCGAGACATGGGACACCTACGGGCACCTGATCGGTGACGAGGACGAGACCGTACGTGCCGTTCTTCAGGCAGCTCTCGCCGGACCTGTCCTCAAATCTGTTTCAAGCGTCCCTGGTGGTCGGCGAGCAGCAGGTTCCTAGCCCTACCAGACGAAGGAGATGTGATCCTCATTCTGCAGCAGCTTGTCGGCAGTGACGATGTCGGCACCGAGTTCGATCGCCGTCGCCAGAATGACACGGTCACCCGGGTCGTTCGGGCCTTTGCTGCGGGGAAGCGCGCCGGTTCCGAGGTGGACGATGATCGCCGCGGACATGTCGGCCACGGTGAAGACTGACTCGTCGCTCGTGATCTCGGCGACGATCGCGTCGTGGAGCTCGGGGGAGATGTGGCCCTTGCGGGTCGCCGGCTTCTCTGCGGCGTAGCGAAGCTCGAGAAGCGAGTACGCGCTGACGTGCAACGGCTGTCCAGCATCGACGGCGTCGCGCATCCGGTTCGCTGCGACCTCGGAAAGCCGCGGGCTATCGAGCACCCACCAGATCACGGCATGCGTGTCGATGACCAGCGGCTTGAGATCGATCACTGGGTCCACTCGGACTCGGCTGTCATCTCCTCGCGGATCGCGCGGATGTCGTCAGTGCCGAAGTCGTCGGCGAGATGCGCAAGGTGGGCGAGCGCGCCGCGTTCGCCCGGGCGGCCGGAACCACGGCTCTGGTCACGGATGGCTCGGCGGACGGAAAGGTGGACGACGTCCCCGGGCCGTGGTTCGTGCCCGAGCTGCGCGGCGATCTTGGCGGCCGATGCGTCGGTCAGCTGCAGATGGCCGCGGTCGGTGAACGTCGCGTCCACCTCAACCGGATCGAGCGCTGATTCGCTCATGATCCCTCGCCCCTTTCGTCGCCGACTCCCATGTCACTGGTGTCCCTGATGAGTCTACGGGACCGGGGTCCGTCGAGGGTGTCACCGAACCTGTTTTACTTCTAGACCGGACAGTAACCGGACAGTAGAGCACCCCGAAAAGTAAAATACCAGGTCAGAACCATAAAAACGGACGGGCTGGCCTGTAAGCCGGGTTCTGTAGTCGGCGACCATCCATCTCGGACCATCGTTGCCGATGGCCTCTAGCAACCTACCCGCGCACTCGGGCGGACCGCCCTCGAACGTACGCTGTCTGGTCTTGCTCCGGGTGGGGTTTACCTAGCTCCTCGTGTCGCCGCGAGGACTGGTGGGCTCTTACCCCACCGTTTCACCCTTACCGCTACCTGGAGGGTAGCGGCGGTCTGTTCTCTGTGGCACTGTCCCGCGGGTCACCCCGGGTGGCCGTTAGCCACCACCCTGTCCTGTGGAGCCCGGACTTTCCTCGACGTCCCCAAGGGAACGACGCGATCGCCCGGCCAGCCCGTCCGCACAAAAGTCTAGTGCGAGGCGGGCTCGATGTGGGCATCCGGACCGGGGAAGACGAGCGACTCGTGGTCGCTGTCGCTCCAGCGTACGAGGTAGGGCGGGCTGCCGTCGGGGTGGCTGACCTCGATGATCTCGGCCTCCCGAACGTGGTCCCCGACGTGCTGGCCCGCCACGACGAGGTGGTCACCTACTGATGCGTGCATGCGCGTTCACCTCCTCACCGTCACCATGGTGCTCCCGTACAGGTGTGGATGGAATACCATCTGGGGGTATCACGTTCGGAGGGTGTGATGACGGAGAACGAAGAGTTCGAGTACGTAGCCCCGGCTGTGGTCTTCCCGGGCCAGAGCGCCCACGAGGTGGCCTACCGGACGGCCCACGACCTGCTCTCGCGGCGCTTCCCGGTGGAGGCGCTGGAGATCCTGGAGCCGGCGCTGGCCGACGACCCCGACAACTTCGGGCTGCGCAGCATGCGGGCGTGGGCCTACATGCTGCGGGCCCAGCTCGCCAGGGCCGAGGCGGAGCTGCGCTGGCTCGTCGAGCGCGATCCCAGCGACGCCTGGAGCCAGCACTCGCTGGGTCGTGTCCTGGAGCGCCAGGACCGACTCGAGGACGCGCTCGGCCCGCTGCGCCTGGCGGCCGTGATGAGCGACGACTACGACCATCACGCAGCCGTCTACCGCGTACGCAACCGGCTCGCGCAGCGCGAGGGGTGACCGGCGTGGCGCGTCGCCCACGGCGATGGCAGGGTGGAGGCATGGAACCTGACACCACGACCCTCACCGCCGAGCAGGTCGCCCAGGAGCAGCTCGACGGCTGGACCTTCGACACCAGCGGCGAGGCCGACAGCATCGTCGCCCGCGTGGAGACCGGTGACTTCATCACCGGTCTCGCGCTGGTCAACGCGATCGGGGCGAAGGCCGAGGAGGCCAACCATCATCCCGACATCGACCTGCGCTACCCGTACGTCGAGATCCGGCTCAGCAGCCACGACGCCGGGGGCGTCACCAGCCGTGACATCGCGCTGGCGAAGGTGATCAACGGGCTCGCGGCGGAGAGCACGCTCTGAGCCGGGCTAGGCGAGCCGGGTCATCTCGACGGTGACCTCGACGACCGGCTTCTCGGGGCCCGAGTAGATCCCGCCCAGCGGCTTGACGTCGGTGTGGTCACGGCCCGTGGCCACACCGACGTACGCGTCGCCGGGCTCGGTGCCGGTCATCGGATCGACCCCGTGCCAGCCGTTGTCCCACCACTCCACCCAGGAGTGCGCGCCGCCGGGGTAGACGTAGCCGGAGACGTAGCGTGCCGGGATCCCGACCGTACGTAGCGCGCCCAGCAGCTGGTGGGCGGAATCGATAGCCGGGTAGCCGGTGGCCCTGGATTCGATAGCGATCTCCTGCGCGATCGCCAACGCTGCCTCGCCTGGAGACCCGGCGTCGGCCGCGATCGACTTGGCGACTCCCGCGAGTGGCTCAGAAGGTGTCACCAGCTCGGGCAGGCCCAGGAACTCGACGTACCTGTCGGCGACCTCAGGCCGACCGGCCTCCTCCCAGGTGAGCACAGGCGCCGCCCCGGGCTTCCGGTCGACGTGGACGGTGCTGGTCGCGGAGACCTTCAGCCGACGGTGCGCCTCGAGCACCTCGATCGCGGTGACCTCGTTGCCGAAGTAGTCCTTGTACTCATACGTCCACGGCTTGGGTGAGACGTCGATCCGGTGGTGGACCACGATCTGGTCGGGCGTGGTCAGGGGAGTCAGCCGCGCCTGGTTGTAGGAGGCGACCGCCGGCCCGTCGTAGGCGAACGTCGTGGTGTGCACGATGCGGAACTGCATGCTCATCTCGATCAGACTCCTCAGACCGGCTGCCAGGCCAGTGCCTCGGCACCGGCGAAGTAGCGCTTGGTGACCGCCTCGGTGGCCTCGGCACAGGTGACCTGGAGCCGCTCCATCTCGGCGGGCAGGTCCGCCAGCAGATCGTGGAGCGAGCGATACTCCAGCGAGGCCCGCATCCGGCCGATCAGCCGGTGGGCCTCGTCGGTGAAACCGGCGCGGCGGGTCGTCCCCTCCAGCGTGTCCAGGGCCAGCTCGGCCCGCTGCAGCGCGTGCACCACCGAGCGCGGGAAGATCCGGTCCAGCAGCAGGAACTCGGCGGCCGCCTGCTCGGTCTCGACCCCCTTGTTGACCCGCAGGAACGCGTCGTACGCCCCACAGGCGCGCAGCGTCGAGTTCCACTGCGAGGCACCGCCGGCGCTCGTCAACGAGGTGGTCGCGACCAGCCGCGACGTCATGTCGGCGCGCTCGACGTAGCGTCCGAGCATCAGGAACTGCCAGGACTCATCGCGCATCATCGTGGCGTCGGCGGTGCCGTTGATCTGGGCGACCCGGTCACGCACCCAGCCGAAGATGAACGGGGCCCGCATGTGCTTGAACTGGCCGGCCGGGATCGCCCGGTAGGTGGTGTTGAGTGCCTCCCACAACGGCACCGAGAGCGTCTCCCGGGCGCCACGCGCCGACTCCCTGGCCGCGCCGAGCGCGTAGGCCATCGAGGTCGGTGCGGTGGTGTCGTACGCGAGCATGTCCAGCATCTGCGGCAGCCCGACCTTCTCCTCCTCGGAGAGCTCGATGCCCATCACCGCGAGCAGCGAGCGACAGGCGGTCTCCTCGTCGGTGGCGGCGTCCTCGAGGATGTGCTGGGTCTGTACGTCGAGGATGCGCGCGGTGTCCTCGGCGCGCTCCACATAGCGCCCGATCCAGAACATCGACTCGGCGATGCGACTCAGCATCACGCAACCCCCTGCGTTTGAGACTGACTCCGGCTGTGTGGCCGAGAGGACGTCGGTCCGGCGAGCACCCAGGTGTCCTTCGAGCCGCCGCCACGGGAGCTGTTCACGATCAGCTCGCCCTCCGCGAGCGCCACCCGAGTCAGGCCACCGGGAAGAACCCAGACCTTGTCGCCATCATTGACCGCGAACGGCCTCAGGTCCACATGCCGCGCCCCGAGATCGCCATCGGTGAAGGTCGGAACCGTCGAGAGCTGCACCACCGGCTGCGCGATCCAGGAGCGGGGGTCGTCCAGGATCTTGCCGCGCAGCACGTCCAGCTCGCGCGCGGAGGCCGCCGGCCCGATCACGATCCCCTTGCCGCCCGAGCCGTCGACGGGCTTGAGCACGAGCTCGTCGAGCCGGTCGAGGACCTCCTCGCGTGAGGACGCGTCGCCCATCCGCCAGGTGTCGACGTTCTTGATGATCGGATCCTCCGCCAGGTAGTAGCGGATGATGTCGGGCATGTAGGTGTAGACGAGCTTGTCGTCGGCGACGCCGTTGCCGACCGCGTTCGCCAGCGTCACGTTGCCCATCCGGGCGACGTCGATCAGCCCGACGCAGCCGAGCATCGAGTCCGGCCGGAAGTGCACCGGATCGAGGAACTCGTCGTCGATGCGCCGGTAGATGACGTGCACCGGGGCCAGCCCCTTGGTCGTACGCATCAGCACCTGCCCGTTACGGCAGACCAGGTCGCGCCCCTCGACGAGCTCGACCCCCATCGTGCGGGCCAGCAGCGCGTGCTCGAAGTAGGCGCCGTTGTAGACGCCAGGGGTCAGGACGACCACGGTGGGGTCGGCGACACCGGCGGGAGCGGCCGCGCGCAGCGCCGCCAGGAGCTTCTGCGGGTAGTTGGCCACCGGCCGGATCCGGTGCTCGGCGATCGTCTCCGGGAGTGCGGCCGAGATCGCGCGACGGTTGGTCATGACGTACGAGACACCCGACGGGACCCGCACGTTGTCCTCCAGCACGCGGAACTCGCCGGTGTTGTCCCGGACCAGGTCGATGCCCGAGACCTGGATGCGTACGCCGTTGGGCGGATGCACCCCGGCGGCCGCGCGGTGGTAGTGGCTGGAGGTGGTGATCACTTCGCGCGGGATCACGCCGTCGTCGAAGACGTTGCCCTCGTCGTAGATGTCGGCGAGGAACAGCTCCAGCGCCTTGACTCGCTGCTGGACGCCCTTGTCGATCGTCGCCCAGGTGTCCCGCTCGATGACCCGTGGCACGATGTCGAGCGGGAAGGCCCGCTCCTCTCCGCCGATGTCGAAGGTGACGCCCTGGTCGAGATAGCTGGCCTGCATCGCCTCGACCCGGCTGATCAGCTCCGCCGCGCTGAGCCGCCGCAGCGAGTCGCCGAGCCGTTGATAGGGAGGTCGGAGCTCGCTGCCGACGAACATCTCGTCATAGGCCGGATCCCGCGTCTCGTAGGCGTCGAACATCTGGCTCATGGGGGCAACCTACTGAAATCCGTGTAACAGCGCTGTTGCCCACGCGAACATCTCGCTCAACGGTAGGTTTGTGACATGAGCGACGAGCACGCGGGCGAGTACTACTACTGCCTCAAGCACAAGACCGTCGAGCCGTACCAGGGCTGCAAGGCCAAGGACCGTCTCGGTCCCTACGCCTCCCACGCCGAGGCCTCCCGTGCGCTGGAGCACGTTCAGGAGAACAACGAGCGCTGGGAGAAGGAAGACAAGGCCTGGGAGGGCGACGCGGGCACCGAGGACAAATGATCCTCAGCTTCGGGTGGTCCTCAGCGTGGGGTCACCCGGAGCAGCACGTCCTCGCCGCCGTTGTCGGTGGTGATCAGCAGGTCGCCGTCGGCGGCCAGCGAGACCGTACGCAGCCGCCCGTAGTCGTGCATGACCTCGGGTGATCGGTCGTCGGTGAGCTTCCCGGACTCGTCGAAGGAGATGATCCGCAGCTCCTGGTCCTTGAGCACGGCGACCGCCAGCGCCCCGCCGTAGGCACCCCACCGCTCCTGGACCGGGATGAAGGTGCCACCGCCGGTGGCGACGGTCGGGTTCCCGGATTCCCAGGCCGCCTCGATCTGCTCTCCGGGCAGGTCCTGGTCGGTCATCGGCACCGACTCGTCGTAGCCCGCACCGGGGTTCCAGCCGTAGTCTCCGCCGAGGGTGATCTCGTTGACCTCGTCGTCGCGGTCGGGGCCGTGCTCCATCGACCAGATCGTGCCGTCTGCTCGCTCCGCCAGACCCTGTACGTTGCGGTGGCCGAAGCTCGTGATGAACCGTCGCGGCCCCTCGTCACCGGCCCACGGGTTGCCGGGCCACGGCTTGCCGGTCTGCGGGTCGAGCCGGAGGGTCTTGCCGCCCAGGGAGTCGAGGCTGCGCGGGTTCTCCTCGTTGGCGGCGTCGCCGGTGCCGACCCACAGCGCACCATCGGCACTGATCAGCAGCCGGCAGCCACCATGGCGCCCGGAGCTGGTGGGGAAGCCGTCGATCAGCGTCCGCTCCTGGGTGGCCCTGGTCAGCCCGGCGTCGAGGGTCCAGGAGATTACGCGTACGTCCTCACCACCGTTCCACCCCTGGCAGGTGTAGATGCGCCGGTTCTCGGCGAAGCCGGGGTCGACCTCGAGACCCATCAGCCCGGTCTCACCGGAGACCCAGATGTCGTTGTCCTCGAGCGTGATCTCGCGCCGCTCGCCGCCCTCGATCAGCGACAGTACCGCCCGGTCGCGCTCGGTGACGAGGAAGCGGTCCTCGCCGATGTCGGCCACGTCCCAGGGATGGTCGAGCTCGTCGTTGACCACCTCGACATCGAGCCCCGGGACCCGGTCCGACGTCGGCAGCACAGCCGCGGGGGCCGATGCGGAGGCGCTCGCGGAGGCGCTTGGCGAGCCCGACGGGTTCAGCGGTGGGGGAGTGGAGGCGGGAGTGGAGTCTCCGGCGCATGCGGCGGTCGAGAGCCCGAGAGTGATCACGGAGGCGAGGGCGATGGCAGCGCGCATGGTGCCGACGGTACTGGTCGGGTGGGCTCTAGGGTGGGCGGTTGTGATGAACGTGATCAGGGCGATGCGCGAACACCCTTCCGCCGTACTCCTGCTCGGACAGGTGGTGGCGATCCTGGCCTACCCCTTCCTCGACAGCTCGACCGCCGGCCGCGCCGCGCTCGGTGTGCTGCAGCTGCTGCTCCTGCTGGCAGCGGTCGCGGCGGTACGCATGACACCAGCCTTCTCGTGGGCGGCCATCATCTTCGGCGGACCGGCGATGATCTTCGCGGTGTGGGAGTCGGTCGCGCCGAACGAGGGCTGGGTCGTGCTGACCTCGGCCTTCTTCCACGTCCCGTTCTACCTGTTCGTCTCCTACGCGATGATCCGCTACCTCTTCCACGACGACGTGGTGACCCGCGACGAGCTCTTCGCGACCGGTGCCGCGTTCACCGTGGTCGCCTGGGCCTTCGCCTATCTGTACGCGGCTATCCAGGTGATCTGGCCCGGCTCGTTCGGCGACCACCGGCAGTGGTTCGACCTGCTCTACCTATCGTTTACCACGCTGACCTCGGTCGGCCTCTCCGACATCGTTCCCGTGCTCCCCAACGCCCGATCGATGGTGATGCTCGAGCAGATCGCGGGGGTCTTCTACGTCGCCATGGTGGTCGCCCGCCTGGTCGGGCTCGCCGCCGCCAGGGCGCGACGTGTGTAGCCGGCGGAGTCCGCGAAGTGGTCGACCCGAGCCGGCGGACGGCCCGGATCGACCACTTCTGTGTCGCAGATCCTCAGAAGGTGTGCTCGGGGCCGGGGAAGGTCGAGCCCTTGACGTCTGAGATGTAGGCTTCGGCGCCCTCGGACAGGACCGACTTCACGTCGGCGTACTGCTTCACGAAGCGGGCCATCTTGCCGCTGCGCATGCCGAAGGCGTCCTGCCAGACCAGCACCTGGCCGTCGCAGTCGGGGCCGGCGCCGATGCCGATCGTGGGGATGTCGAGCTCCTTGGAGATCTGCGCAGCGACCTCACCGGGGACCATCTCCATGACGACCGCGAACGCTCCGGCCTCCTGGACGGCCTTGGCGTCGTCGATGATCCGGTCGGAGGTGTCGCCGCGGCCCTGGACGCGGTAGCCGCCGAGCACGTGCTCGGACTGCGGGGTGAACCCGATGTGGGCGATGACCGGGATGCCGCCCTCGGTCAGCTTCTTGATCACCGGGGCCATCTCGGCGCCGCCCTCGAGCTTCACGCAGTGGGCGCCGGCCTCCTTCATGAACCGCACCGCGGTCAGGTAGCCCTGCTCGGGCGAGGCCTGGTAGGAGCCGAAGGGCAGGTCGCCGACGACCATCGCGCGCTTCACGCTGCGCGAGACCGCGCGGGTCAGCGGCAGCAGCTCGTCCACAGTCACCGGAAGCGACGTCTCGTTGCCGAGGACGTTGTTGGAGGCGGAGTCACCGACGAGCAGCAGGTCGACCCCGGCCTCATCGAAGATCTGGGCGGTGTACATGTCGTAGGACGTCAGCATCGTGATCTTGTCGCCACGCTGCTTCATCTCGCGAAGATGATGCGTGCGCACCTTGCGTACGGGCTTCGCCGGCGTGTTTCCGGCAGCTCCGGTCCCGTACGGGGCGGTCTCCTCAGCAGAGGGGTTCGTGCTCATCATCGAGCCTTTCTGGTGTCATCTCGCAGCTCCCTGATGGAGTCCACGGACTACTCCCAGCGTAGGTCCAGATGAAGCCGTACGCGCTGTGGTGGTGGTCACAGCCGGTCGAACGGGGCGGCGTAACGGAACCGGCCTCGCAGGTCCGGGTCGTACGCAGCCAACGGCCGTGCCTGGAAGTAGTCGCCCCAGGCGGGCTCGGGTGATTCGATCCCGAGCGAGGAGGCGGGGACGAAGCCGAAGCGGCCGTAGTAGTCGGGGGAGCCGAGGAGGACGACGACCGGCTCGCCCATCGCGTCGGCGGCACCGAGGATGGCGTGCATCAGGGCCGAGCCGACGCCGTCGCGCTGGCGGGCGGGGGAGACGCTGACCGGGCCGAGGCCGAGTGAGGGCCGGCCGGCGAGCGTCCCACGGGTGGCCACGGCGTGGCCGACGATCTCGCCGTCGGCCTCGGCGACCAGCGAGAGCTCCGGGATCCAGCCCGGATCCTCGCGCAGCCAACCGACCAGCGTCGCCTCCCCGGGCGCGCCGTCGGGCTCGATCGGTGGCGCGGAATGCTCCACGCCGGAGAAGGCGGCGGCGGTGACCGCACGGATGTCGGCCACGTCCTCGGGACGCTCACGTCGAATCAGCACGGTCCGACGCTAAACCGAACGACAGCCCCGGCGCTCCTGGTTATCGTCGCGTCCATGCGGGTGCGAGAGGCGACAGCGGAGGACCTCGACGCGGTGATCCACGTCGGCGTGACGACCTGGCGGGCGACGTACCCGCCGATCACCGGCGAGGCGTACGTCGAGGAGGGCATCGCCAAGTGGTGGGCCCCGGACGCGGTGCTCCCCGGGATCAGGGCCGGCACCCTTCTCGTCGCCGAGGTGGACGACCAGGTCGTGGCGATGGCCTCCTACTCGGTCTTCGAGGACCACCTGATGCTCTGGAAGCTGTACGTCCTGCCCGACTCCCAAGGCTCCGGCGCCGGCAGCGCGCTGCTGAGCGAGGTGATCGCCCGCGCCGGCGACCTGCCCGTACGCCTCACCCATCTCGTCGGCAACGACCGCGCCCACGCCGTCTACGAGCGGCTCGGCTTCGTCGAGTCCGAGACGGTTCCCAGCCCCATCGACGACGGCCCGGAAGAGATCGTGATGGAGCGCGCGGCGGACTGACGCTACTTTCGAAGGTGATCCGCGAAAGTCGTCAGGAAACGGTTGAAAGTCGGCGGCTGTCGCCACTAGCATCCGACGTGACGCGCATCACATCCTCATTCGGCGTCCTGACGTTTCGGAGTCTCGATGTCCCACCTCCTCCACTCACGCAGCACCCGGGCCCGGCTCGCCGTCGGGTCGGCCGTCCTCGGGATCACCGCTCTCTGCCTGGGCGGTCCGATCGGAGCCGCCTCCGCGACTCCTGGTGATGGGGCGCCCGCGACGGACGCCACGTGCCCGGCGCCCGATGCCCGCTCGAGCGTGGTCTTCCTCGATCTCGACAGCGGCGTCGCCAACAGCACCCTGCGCTCCGGCTGCACCATCAACGACGTCATCGACGACGAGCGGACGTGGCCGACTCACGGGGCCTTCGTGACGCACGTCCGCAGCGTCACCGCCGACCTGGTCGTCACCGGTGAGGTCACGCGCGCCGAGGCCAGCCGGCTGCAGTCCGCTGCCGCCCGCTCGCAGGTGGGGAAGGTCGAGGGTTACGACTGGCTCTTCGACGGCTCGGCCGACTCCTTCGGCGACTGGGCGTACGCCGGCGACGGCGGGTTCGACCTGGTGCCGGACGGCACCATCCGCAGCCGTGCCGGCGCGGGTGGCGGGTTCGGAACCCTGTGGTACCCGGCACAGGAGTACGGCGACTTCTCGTTGCGACTGCAGTTCCGCGACGACGCACCCGGGACGGCCCGCGGGAACAGCGGCGTCCAGGTGCGCTTCCCGGAGCTCTGGGGCCCGGTCGAGGGGTGCCCGACCACGTTCAACGGCAGCGAGACCGGCAACCTCTCCTGGATCGCGGTCAACTGTGGCCACGAGATCCAGGTCAACGACTCGCCGGAGGGTGGCGGCAACGACCCCCGCAAGACCGGGTCGATCTACGGCTTCGCCGACCTGACGCTGGCGGAGGCGCGACCGACCCCGAAGGGCACCTGGAACGACCTCGAGATCCGTGTCGTCGGGCAGCACTACACCGTGATCCGCAACGGTGTCGTGATCAACGAGTTCGAGAACCTGCCCGGGCTGCCGTTCCCCGGTCGTCCGAACGACCCCGACTCCAGCAGTCGCGGGCTGACGGGTCACGTCGGGGTCCAGGCGCACGGCAGCGCCCCGGACGTGGTCTCCTACCGGAACATCCGCATCCGCGACCTGTCCTGAGGCTGTACGCCGTCGGCGGCGGGCATCGGGTGGCTGGGGTAGCGCCTAGACTCCGGGTGTGGACTTCTACTCCGCCTACTCCCATGGTTTCGCACGGGTCGCGGCGTGCACCATCCCGATCTCCGTCGCCGACCCGGCCGCCAACGCGCGCGAGGTGATCGCGCAGGCCCGCGAGTGCTCCGACGAGGGGGTCGCGGTGGCGGTCTTCCCCGAGCTGTGCCTGAGCGGCTACTCCATCGACGACCTCGTCCTGCAGCGGACGCTGCTCGATGCCGTGCACGCCGCGATCAGCGCGATCGTGGTGGCCTCCGAGGAGCTGCTGTCGGTGATCGTCGTCGGCGCCCCGCTGCGCCACGGCGACCGGGTGCTCAACACGGCAGTGGTGATCCACGGGGGCGAGGTGCTCGGCGTGGTGCCCAAGACCTACCTGCCGACCTACCGAGAGTTCTACGAGAAGCGGTGGTACGGCACGGGCGACGGCGCCGACGGCACCATCATGCTCGGCGGCGAGGAGGTGCCGCTCAGCAACGAGCTGCTCTTCCGGTGCACCGACGTCAAGGATCTCGTCTTCCACGTCGAGGTCTGCGAGGACATGTGGGTCCCGGTGCCGCCGAGCGCCAAGGCGGCGCTGGCCGGCGCGACCGTGCTGCTCAACCTCTCCGCCAGCCCGATCACCGTCGGCCGTTCCGACGCGCGTCGCCTCCTCGTGCAGTCGGCGAGCGCGCGGTGCATGGCGGCGTACGTCTACACCGCCGCCGGCCAGGGCGAGTCGACGACCGACCTGTCCTGGGACGGGCAGACGATGGCGTACGAGCTCGGTGACCTGCTGGGGGAGACCGAGCGGTTCCCGGACGGGCCGCGGCGCACCGTCGTCGACGTCGACCTGGAGCGGATCCGCGCCGAGCGGATCCGGCAAGGCACCTTCGACGACAACCGTCGGGCCGAGGGGGCCTTCCACTCCGAGATCGAGTTCGAACTGAGCCCGCCGCTGACCGGTGACGGTCTGAGGCGCAAGGTCGACCGGTTCCCGTTCGTCCCCGACGACCCGGAGAAGCTGGCGCTGGAGTGCTACGAGGCCTACAACATCCAGGTCTCCGGGCTCGAGAAGCGGCTGCAGTCGATCGGCCCGGACACCAAGATCGTCATCGGCGTCTCCGGCGGGCTCGACTCCACCCATGCGCTGATCGTCGCCGCCAAGGCGATGGAGCGGCTCGGCCGGCCGGCGAGCGACATCCTGGCGTTCACGATGCCCGGCTTCGCGACTTCGGACGACACCAAGTCCAACGCGATCAAGCTGATGGAGGCCCTCGGGACGACCTACGAGACGCTCGACATCCGCCCGACCGCCACCCAGATGCTCAAGGAGATCGGCCATCCGGCAGGGGAGGGCGAGCCGGTCTACGACGTCACCTTCGAGAACGTCCAGGCGGGGCTGCGTACGGACTTCCTCTTCCGCATCGCCAACCAGCGCGGCGGCATCGTCCTCGGCACCGGCGACCTCTCCGAGCTCGCGCTCGGCTGGGCGACGTACGGCGTCGGCGACCAGATGTCGCACTACAACGTCAACGCGGGCGTCCCGAAGACCTTGATCCAGCATCTGATCCGCTGGGTGATCACCACCGAGCAGTTCGACGGAGCCGCCGACGAGGTGCTCCAGGAGATCCTCGACCAGGAGATCTCGCCCGAGCTCGTGCCGGGGGAGGTGCTGCAGTCGACGGAGCAGAAGATCGGGCCGTACGCCCTGCAGGACTTCACCCTCTTCCACACCGTGCGCAACGGCTTCACGCCCTCGAAGATCGCCTTCCTGGCGTGGAACGCCTGGCACGACGTCGAGGCCGGCGAGTGGCCCCCGGGGTTCCCGGAGGGGAAGCGGACGGCGTACGAGATGAAGGAGATCCGGGCGTGGCTCGAGGTCTTCGTGAAGCGCTTCTTCGCCAACCAGTTCAAGCGCTCGGCGCTGCCCAACGGTCCCAAGGTCTCCAACGGTGGCACCATGTCGCCCCGCGGTGACTGGCGGATGCCCTCGGACGCCTCCCCGGCCGCCTGGCTCGCCGAGATCGAGGCCCGGGTTCCTGTGGAGTAGGGATCAGCCTGTGGCCTCGCGCTGAAGGAGATGGCTTCACCCGAAGCGAATGAAGCAAATATCTTCATCTCGCCAGAATGAAGGTATGATCTTCACATGGCTTCTGTGGCGACCGTGATCGGCGACCTCGTGGGCTCGCGCACCAAGACTGACCGCGCGCAGGTCCACGCGGCGTTCGCAGAGGCCGTCGCGGAGATCAACGAGAACTGGCAGCCGGTCACCCCGCTGCGGATCACGGTCGGCGACGAGTACCAGGGAGCCTTCGAGACCGTCGGCGCTGCGATCCAGGCCACGTTCCGGCTGCGGATCGCGCTCGACCCCGTGGTCGGCGTACGTCACGGCATCAGCTGGGGCGCGACACGGGTGCTCAGCGACGACCCCCGGGTCGAGGACGGACCGGGGTGGTGGTCGGCGCGGGCGGCGATCGAGACAGCGGAGAACGCCGAGAACAAGGCGGCCTCCCGCAGCGTACGGACCTGGTATCAGCCGGCGGAGGAGGCGGGCGGGCCGGACCCGGCCGCGGTCAATGCTGCTCTGGTCTCGCGCGACGAGCTCTTTTCTCGTCTGGACCGGTCCTCGGTGTCGGTGCTTTCTGGCATGCTCTCCGCCATGCCTCAGAAGGCCATCGCCGCCGAGCTCGACATCACCCCCTCCGCGGTCTCCCAGCGTGTCCGCCGCGACGGCATCGCCGTGATCGTGCGCGCCGACGAGCTGCTGGGGAAGGTCCGGTGAGCGCGGCATGAGCTGGATAGCGCTGCTGCTGATCGGGGTCGGGACGGTCGACTTCGCCCATTCGATCATCGACCCGTTCAAGCAGATCCGCTGGGTCCCGGAGGCGATCGGGGCTGCTGCGGTGATCGCCTTCGGCCTGCTCTCGGCCCTCTTCGGAGGTGACCTGGCGGCCGTGATCGTGATCGCCGGGCTCACCGTGCTGTGGGGGTTCCTGGCCCATCCGCCCCAGGGCGTGGACAAGAACCCCCGTCCGGGGATCCCGCTGGCGCTGCTCGGCGGGGCGATCTTCGTCGGGATCCTGCTGGCCCCGGTGGCCGGCGAGGTCGGCGGACCGGTCGCCGCGTGGGCGGAGCACGCGCCCTGGGTCTGGGTCGAGGCGGCGCGCCCCGAGGCTGTGCTGCTCGTCTTCGGTGGCCTGCTGGTCCAGGTCTCGACCGGCAACGTCGTGGTGCAGCTCGTCCTCGACGTCGCCAAGGTGGCCAACCCGCTCGACGGTGTCGACGGCAACAACCTCAAGGGCGGCCGGCTCCTGGGTCCGCTCGAGCGGCTGACGATCTTCGGGCTCGGTCTCACCGGCAACCTGGCCGCCGCCGGCCTGGTGGTCGCGGCCAAGGGCCTGATCCGCTGGCCGGAGCTGCAGTCGTTCCGCGGCGAGCACGAGGGGCCGAGCATCAACGACGTGACCGAATACTTCCTGGTCGGCAGCTTCGTCTCCTGGATGACCTCGCTGGTGACCCTCGCCCTGGTCATCACCTAGATTGCCGTGTCATGACTGTGGGTAAGGCTCTTGGGCTCCTGGTGGCCGCCGTGCTTCTCCTGGCCGGCGGAGCGCTGGCGCTGACCGGCATGGGCTATCTCGGCGGAGGCGGCACGAGCACCGCCTGGTCGATCCTCGGAGCCGCCCTGGCGGGGTTCGGGGTGGCGCTGGTGATCTCGATCTTCAGAGGTCCCGGCCGCTGACCGTGGCGCGGAGATCCCGCCTGTAACGTCGGACCGTTAGTGTTCACGCATGGGCAAGCAACAGGACTTCGTGCTCCGGGCACTCGAAGAGCGGGACGTACGTTTCGTGCGGCTGTGGTTCACCGACGTGCTCGGCTATCTGAAGTCGGTCGCGGTGGCGCCGGCCGAGCTCGAGAGCGCCTTTGCGGAGGGCATCGGCTTCGACGGCAGCGCGATCGAGGGGTTCGCGCGGGTGACCGAGGCCGACATGCTGGCCCTGCCGGATCCGAGCACGTTCCAGATCCTGCCGTGGCGCCAGGACGGCCCAGCCACGGGCCGGATGTTCTGCGACATCGTGATGCCCGACGGCTCGCCGTCCTACGCCGACCCCCGCTACGTGCTCAAGCGCACCCTGTCCAACGCCGCGGAGAAGGGCTTCACCTTCTACACGCACCCCGAGATCGAGTTCTACCTCTTCAAGGACAACCCGCGCGACGGCAGCGAGCCGACCCCGGTCGACTCCAGTGGCTACTTCGACCACACCGCGCAGTCGATGGGCGCCGACTTCCGGCGTGAGGCGATCACGATGCTCGAGGCCATGGGCATCAGCGTCGAATACAGCCACCACGAGGGCGGGCCGGGCCAGAACGAGATCGACCTGCGCTACGCCGATGCGCTGAGCACCGCCGACAACATCATGACCTTCCGTACGGTGATCCGCGAGGTGGCGCTGAGCCAGGGCATCTGGGCCAGCTTCATGCCCAAGCCGTTCACCGATCACCCGGGCTCGGGCATGCACACCCACCTGAGCCTGTTCGAGGGCGACGCCAACGCGTTCTACGAGCCGGGCGCCGAATACCAGCTCTCCAAGACCGGTCGCAGCTTCATCGGCGGCGTGCTCCGCCACGCCGGCGAGATCACCGCGGTGACCAACCAGTGGGTCAACTCCTACAAGCGCTTGATCGGCGGGGGAGAGGCGCCGGCTCACGTCGCCTGGGGCCACAACAACCGCTCGGCGCTGGTCCGGGTGCCGATGTACAAGCCCCTCAAGGGCCAGTCGACCCGCATCGAGGTCAGGAGCCTCGACGCCGCCTGCAACCCCTACCTGGCCTTCGCCGTGATCCTGGCGGCGGGCATGAAGGGAATCGAGGAGGGCTACGAGCTGCCGCGCGAGGCCGAGGACGACGTGTGGGCGCTGACCGAGCGCGAGCGCAAGAGCCTCGGCATCGACCCGCTGCCGGAGAACCTCGACGAGGCGATCGGGATGGCCGAGGACTCCGAGCTCCTCGCCGAGACCCTGGGCGAGCACGTCTTCGACTTCTTCCTGCGCAACAAGCGCGCCGAGTGGGCCGCCTACCGCGAGCAGGTGACCGCCTACGAGCGCTCCCGGATGCTGCCGGTCATCTGAGTCCGCAAACTGGTTGTCAAGGAAACTCAAGCCCGATTCCACACTTCCGATCTGGTGCTGCCACACTGGATCGAACGGGAGAGTGGGAGTGATGTCGTTGAGTCTTCCCCGAGTGCTTGTGATCCAGCACGAGGAGACAGTGCCGCCGGCGTTGTTCGGTCATTGGCTGGCTGAGGCGGGCATGTGTGTCGACGTCTGTCGGGCGTACGCCGAGCCGATCCCGCCGCTCTCGTCGCTGGATGCCTCCTACTCGGGGCTGCTTGTGATGGGTGGCTCGATGGACGCCGACTCCGACGACGAGCACCCCTGGCTCCAGGTCACTCGCGAGCGGATCGCGCAGGCCGCCGAGGCCGGTATCCCGACGCTCGGGATCTGCCTGGGCCACCAGCTGGCCGCGATGGCGCTCGGTGGCACCGTGGAGCGCAGCCCGTTCGGGCTCACCGTGGGCGTACACCAGGTGACCTGGGAGCCCGAGGTGCTCTTCGACCCGCTGATGCGCCTGCTGGCGGGCGACGACCGCGCCATGCACTGGCACCGCGACGTCGTCGGCCGGCTGCCCGAGGGCACCGTCCAGCTGGCCAGCTCGATCGACGGACAGGTCCAGGCGGCGCGGTTCGCTCCGACCGTGTGGGGCGTGCAGTTCCACCCCGAGGTCGACGCCGCCGCGGTTGCGGTCTGGGCCGAGGAGTCGGTCGAGGAGCTCGAGCAGATCGGGCGCAGCGTCGACGACGTGGTCGCGACGGCCACCTTCGCCGAGAAGGAGCTGATCAAGACCTGGCAGCCGTTGGCTTTCGGGTTCGCTCGCCTGGTCCGTGAACGCAGTGCCGCCGTCGCCCCCGGCGGCACCCGGGGAGGGGTCATCCCGACCCCCAGGCCCTGGAGCGCGTGACGTCACCCAGGTGACAGAATCGGGGCCATGACGTTGCCAGGCAAGGGCGAGCTGCTCCGGCTCGGCTTCAACGACCCGGACACGGCCCTGGCCCATCTGGCAGGTCTCGGCCCCGGCGCCCACGAGCTGTTGGCGATCCTGGGTCAGGCGGCCGACCCCGACGCGGCGCTGGACGGTCTGGTCACGCTCGCCGAGTCCCAGGGCGACGGCTTCGTCGAGGAGCTCGCCGGCGACGAGGGCACTGCGATGCGGCTGGTCTCCGTGCTCGGCGCCTCGCCCGCGCTGACCGACCACCTGGCCCGCCATCCCGATCACTGGCGCGAGCTGGCCGACCCGACCCTCGGCACGACCAGGCCCGCTGCGTACGTCTTCCGGGCCTCGCTGCTCGAGGCCGTCGGCGCGAAGCCGGGTGACGAGTGCCCGGTGGCCACGGTCCCGGACGCGGAGGCGGTCGACGCGCTGCGGGTGGAGTACCGCCGCTGGCTGCTCCGGCTGGCCGCCCGCGACCTGGCCCACCAGCTCCCGGTCGACGATGTCGCCGCCGAGCTCTCCGACCTGGCCTGCGCCACCCTCGACGCCGCGCTCGCGGTCGCCCGCGCGCGGGTGGGGACGGACGCCGACAAGGTCCGGCTGGCCGTCGTCGCGATGGGCAAGTGCGGCGGCCACGAGCTCAACTACGTCTCCGACGTCGACGTGATCTTCGCCCACGAGGCCGCCGACGGAGTCGGCGACGACGTGTCGCTGCGAGTGGCCACCCAGCTCGCCAGCAACCTGATCCAGGTCTGCTCGGCCCACACCGGCGAAGGCACCATCTGGCCCGTCGACGCCGCGCTGCGCCCCGAGGGCAAGGCGGGCGCGCTCTCCCGCACGATCACCGGCCACGTCGGCTACTACGAGCGCTGGGCGAGCACCTGGGAGTTCCAGGCGCTGCTCAAGGCCCGGCCGGCCGCGGGCGACCTCGCCCTGGGCCGGGCCTACGTCGACGCCGTCAACCCGTTCGTCTGGAAGGCCGCCGAGCGCGACGGCTTCGTCTCCGACACCCAGAAGATGCGGCGCCGGGTCATCGCCCACATCCCGTCCCGGGAGGCCGACCGCGAGCTCAAGCTCGGCGCCGGCGGGTTGCGCGACGTGGAGTTCGCGGTGCAGCTGCTGCAGCTGGTCCACGGCCGCACCGACACCGGCATCCGCCAGCCGACCACGCTCTCCGCGCTGGCGGCGCTGACCCGCTCCGGCTATGTCGGGCGCGAGGACGGCGAGGCCATGCACGAGGCCTACGCGTTCCTGCGGCGGATGGAGCACCGGCTCCAGCTCTATCGGCTGCGACGCACCCACGTCGTCCCCGACGACGAGGAGTCGCTGCGCTGGCTGGCGCGCTCGCTCGGCTACCTGCGCGACCCGGTGGTGCGGCTGGAGAAGGAGTGGGGCCACCAGCGGATCGAGGTACGCCGCCTCCACGAGAAGCTCTTCTACCGGCCGCTCCTCGACGCGGTCGCCCGGATCCCGTCCGGCCAGGCCCACCTCTCCGCGAAGGCGGCCGAGGAGCGGCTGACCGCCCTGGGCTACGCCGACCCCAAGGCTGCGCTGCGGCACCTGGAGGCGCTCACCACGGGCGTCTCCCGGCGCGCCGCGCTGCAGCGGGCGCTGCTGCCGGTGATGCTGGAGTGGCTCTCCGAGGGCTCCGACCCCGACGCCGGGCTCTTCGGGTTCCGCCGGATCTCCGACGCCCTCGGCGCCACCCCCTGGTATCTGCGCTCCTTGCGCGACGAGGGCCTGGTCGCGCAACACTTCGCCACGATCCTGTCCACCTCGCGCTACACGACGGCGCTGCTGGAGCGGGAGCCCGAGGCGCTGCGCCTCCTGGGCCACGACCTCGCGCCGCTCTCCGCCGAGGCGCTGACCGACGAGATGGTCGCCCGCGCAGCCCGCCGGCGCACCACCACCTCCGCCGAAGAGGCCGTACGCCACATCCGGGCCATCCGCCGCCGCGAGCTGTTCCGGATCTCGGCTGCCGAGCTCCTCGGTGAGGCCGGGATCGACACCATCGGTGCTGCGCTGTCCCGGCTGACCGACGCCACCTTGGAGGCCTCGCTGCGGACGGTCGTGGCCGAGGAGGTCTCCCGTCGTGGGATCGACGGGCCGCCGACGCGGATCGCCATCATCGCGATGGGCCGCTACGGCGGGTTCGAGCTCTCCTACGCCTCCGATGCCGACGTGCTCTTCGTCCACCAGCCCGTCGAGGGTGCCGACCCGGGCGAGGCGACCCAGTTCGCGCTCAAGGTCATCGCCGACCTACGCCGGCTGCTCGCCCTGCCGGGTGCCGACCCGCCACTGGAGATCGACGCCGACCTGCGCCCCGAGGGACGGCAGGGCGCGCTGGTGCGGACCCTGCCGGCGTACGCCTCCTACTACGCGAAGTGGTCGGGCATCTGGGAGTCGCAGGCGCTGCTGCGCGCCGACGCCGTCGTCGGCGACCCGCAGGTGCGCGAGGCGTTCACCGAGATGATCGACCCGCTGCGCTACCCCGAGGGTGGGCTGAGCGAGGACGACATCATCGAGGTGCGCCGCATCAAGGGCCGCGTCGACCACGAGCGGTTGCCCCGCGGCGCCGACCCCAACACCCATCTCAAGCTCGGCCGCGGCGGGCTCGCCGACATCGAGTGGACCGTCCAGCTGCTGCAGATGCGGCATGCGTACGCCGTCCCGGGGCTGCGTACGCCACGCACCGTCGAGGCGCTGCAGGCCGCCCGCGACGCCTCGTTGATCGCGGCCGACGACGCCGAGACGCTCATCGAGGCGTGGCGGATGGTCAGCCGGGTCCGCAACGCGGTCACGCTCGCGCGCGGCCGCCCGGCGGACTCGCTGCCCGCAGGGCCCGTCGAGCAGCACGCCGTCGCGGCCATCCTCGGCTATCCGGCGGGCGCGACCGACGAGCTGGTCAATGACTACCTGCGGATGACCCGCCTCGCCCACGGTGTGGTCGAGCGCGTCTTCTGGGAGTAGCCCCCAGATGCAGTCGGCCTAGAGGTTGTTGTCGTTGCGCGGCGGCAGCCAGCCCGGATTGCGCGGCGCCCGAGGCTGCGGCTGAGCCGGCGGCTCGTTGGTCGCCTCCTCGCCGGGCTGTCCACCCTGCGGGTTGAACAGGTCCGTCCGCCGCTCCGGGAAGCCGTTGGAGGGCTGCTGCGCGTAGGGCCGGGGCGTCCAACGTCCGTTCTGCGGGCGCAGCTGGGTCGGACGCTGCGGACGCTGGCCCGGGTTCTGCGGGCGCTGGGAGAACATGCTGCCGATGCCCTCGCCTGCCGCCTGGTTCGCCTGCGGGCTGCCGGAGGCGGCCGGCTGACGCGTCGGGAGCGGCTGCAGCGGCTGTCGTGGCTGCTGGAGCATGTCGGGCTCGTGACCGGAGAAGGACTGACCCAGGGCCGGCCGCTGCGGCATCATCGCGTGGGCGCCGGAGTCGGAGGTCACCGGCCGCTGGTCCGGGGTCCATGGGTCTTCGAGATCGTCGTTGATGCCCGCGAACATGGTGGCGAAGCCGATCACGATCAGCATGCCGGCCGAGATCGCGAAGATCGGCATCGCCAGGTAGACCGGGTCGGCGCCGCTGACGTGTCCGAGCTTGTCGTCGGGGGAGCTGTGGATCTCGAGAGCGAGCATGCCGGTGTAGTGCATGACGCACACGCCGATGCCCATGATGACGGCAGCGCCCACGCGCATCAGCCGCGTGGTGACGTTGAAGGCGAAGAAGAGCGCGAGCGCCGAGGCGACCAGCGCGATGACGACCGAGGCCACGACCACGGCCGGCTTCCAGACCATCTTGGCGCTCATGTCCATGGCGTACATGCCGGTGTAGTGCATCGCGCACACACCGGCCCCGGTGACCAGACCACCGACGATGTAGCCCGCGTTGCCGCGCATGGCGGTCGCGATCAGCATGCCGACCATCGCCGCGATGATCGCGACGGCGAGCGAGATGAGGGTGGTGCCGACGTCGAGGGCGTACGCCACGTGGCTGTCGAAGGCGAGCATGCCGATGAAGTGCATGGACCAGATCGCACCTCCGCCGATCGAGGCGGCGGCGCCGAACAGCCAGAGCCAAGCGCCCGTGCCCGCACCGCGCCTACGAGCGCGGGTCGCACAGGTCAGGCCGACCCATGAGCCGAGAACGGAGATGATGAACGACATCCCGACCAGGGGTTGGCTGAACGCCCCGATCGTGACTTCTTCGATGGTTGTCACGCTGCTTTGACTTCCTCTCGTTCCTCGCCGGGCGGGGTGTGGGGGATCGGCGAAGTAGATCTGGAGACATCCGTAGATACCCCTAGGGGTACCCGAGATGCAACCATAGCGGGCAATAGTGCCGTTGTCGCGCAGGTCACAATAGAGGAACAGGTCCCCCATTTCCACGTGGGGGGTAGGGTATCTCCGCTATGGCCGACGATGTATATGTGCTCGAACTGGACGCGATGCAGCAGTCGGCCGTCGATCTGGGGGATCCGACCCGCCTCGTGTTCGACTACATGAGGCGTATCGGGGATGTTATCGACCGACTGCCTCCAGGGCCAGTGCGAGTCCTGCATATCGGCGGTGCCGCGATGACGCTGGCGCGCTACGTCCACGTGACCCGGCCGCGCTCCTCGCAGATCGTGCTCGAGCCGTCGGTCGAGGTCATCGAGCGCGTACGCAGCGAGGCGCCGCTCCCGCCGCGCAGCGGCATCAAGGTGCGTCCCGTCGACGGGAAGAGCGGCATCGGCGGCGTACGCGACGGCTTCGCCGACCTGGTGATCCTCGACGCCTTCGACGGCGGTCGCACCCCGGACGAGCTCACCTCCGCCGCCTTCGTGGAGGACGTACGCCGCGTCCTCGCCCCCTCTGGTGTCTTCGTGGCCAACCTCGTCGACCGGGCGCCGTTCCCTCAGGCGCGCGACCTCGTCGCGGCGGCCCGCGACCTCGGCGAGATGGTCGTCGGTGTCGAGCCGGCGACGATGAAGGGGCGCCGCGCAGGCAACCTGGTGATCGTCTGCGGCACGGTGCCGGACTCGCCGTTCGGGTCGCCCTCGCCGATGGAGTACCGGATCTTCACCGACCGCGCCGTCGCCGACTCCTTCGGTGGCGGGACGCGCCGCTAGGGTGAGGATCATGTCGATCGAGCTGGCCCGCACCCACCTGGACCGATTCGGACGCGGTGGAGACATCATCGAGTCCGTCGAGTCGAAGGCGACCGTCGAGCTCGCCGCGGTCGCTCTCGGGGTCTCGCCGGCGGAGATCGCCAAGACCATCAGCCTCTACACCGAGGACCGGACCGCCGCGATCCTCGTCGTCGCGGCCGGCGACGCCAAGATCGCGAACGCGAAGTTCAAGGCCCACTTCGGCACCAAGGCGCGGATGCTCGCCGCCGAGGACGTGGAGCCGATGACCGGACACGCGATCGGTGGCGTCTGCCCGTTCGGCAACCCGGCGTCGGCCGAGGTGTGGCTCGACGCCTCGCTGAAGCGCTTCGACATGGTCTACCCGGCCGCGGGCAGCGCCAACACGACCATCGCGCTCACCCTCGGCGACCTGGAGACGATCAGCGAGGCCCGGGGCTGGGTCGACGTCACCAAGCTTCCCGAGTAGGCAAGGACTGCAAAAAGGGGGACGGCCCCGCCCTGCCGAAGCAGGAGCGGGGCCGCCTTGAAAGCCAGAGTCAGACCGGGCGGACGTTCTCGGCCTGCGGGCCCTTCGGGCCCTGGGTGACGTCGAACTCGACGCGCTGGTTCTCGTCCAGGGTCTTGTAGCCCTGGGTCTGGATCGCGGAGAAGTGCACGAAGACGTCGTCGCCCCCGTTATCCTGGGCGATGAAGCCGAAGCCCTTGTCGCCGTTGAACCACTTCACGGTTCCCTGAGTCATGAATCTAATCCTTGTGTACACAGGGCGACTCCGTGCCGCCCTTTGGGCGTTGAATCCACGAGTCCTGATTTCTGCTTCTGCGGAAGACCAAGTGCTGCACGAACGGTCACCGAGAGCAACCGCGAAGCGCGTGGGGACGCCTCCTTCAACGCAGACAAGCCTACATGCCATGAGCCGACTTCGGGCAACCCCGGTTTTTCGGCGTTTCAGCCGGTGTATCCGTTCGAATAGCAGGCCCGCGGAGGACCGCCCGGTTTGACAACCCCGAGCATCACATCGACAAGATCGGGGTACTGGAGGCCAATCGAGGAGATAGGGGTCCACGTGGACCAGCCATGGTGGCGCGAAGCCGTCGCATATCAGATCTACCCGCGTTCGTTCGCGGACTCGAACGGCGACGGGCTCGGTGACCTGCAGGGGATCACCGACCACCTGGACTACCTCGCCGCGCTGGGCGTCGACGCGATCTGGATCTGCCCCTTCTACACCTCACCGCAGAACGACCACGGCTACGACGTCGCCGACTACTGCGACGTCGACCCGATCTTCGGCACGTTGGCCGACGCCGATCATCTGATCGCGCGCGCCCACGAGCTCGCCCTGAAGGTCATCGTCGACCTGGTCCCCAACCACACGTCCTCGGCACACCCGTGGTTCATGGAGGCTCGCGCGGCGGGACCCGGGTCACCGGCGCGGGACCGCTACATCTTTCGCGAGGGCCGCGGTGAGAACGGCGAGGAGCCGCCCACCAACTGGCGCTCGGTCTTCGGCGGTCCGGCATGGACGCGGATCGAGGACGGGCAGTGGTATCTCCACCTGTTCGACGACGACCAGCCGGACCTCAACTGGCACAACCCCGAGGTGGTCGAGGAGTTCACCAGGATCCTCACCTTCTGGCTCGACCGGGGCGTGGACGGCTTCCGGGTCGACATCGCCCACGGGCTCTTCAAGGAGCTGCGCGACCAGGTCGTCCCCGAGGGGCTCGCGCCGACCTCCGACGCCGCGGTGATGTACGAGCGCGGCGTCACCGACGCCCCGATGTGGGACAACCTGGCCGTCCACGAGATCTACCGCGCCTGGCGCAAGCTGATCGACTCCTTCGACGGCGACCGGATGATGGTCGCCGAGGCCTGGACCCCTGGCCCGGCGGAGCTGCGGCGCTACGTACGTGCCGACGAGTTCAACCAGGCGTTCAACTTCTCCTGGCTGCAGGCGCCCTGGTCGGCCGAGGCGTTCACCCAGGTCATCGGGTCGACCCTGAAGGCGCTCGGTCCTTCGCGGGCGGCACCGACCTGGGTCCTGTCCAACCATGATGTCGTACGCCACCGCTCGCGTTATGGCGACGGACTGCAGGCGCTGCACCGGGCTCGCGCGGCGACGCTGACGATGCTGGCGCTTCCGGGGTCTGCGTATCTCTACCAGGGGGAGGAGCTGGGCCTGCCCCAGGTCTATCTGCCGCCGGAGTATCAGGAGGACCCGTGGTCGGAGACCGGTGAGGGTGGTCGTGACGGCTGCCGGGTGCCACTGCCGTGGAGCGGGTTCGAGCCGCCCTTCGGGTTCAGCCAGGTGCCTGACGAGGACCTGCCCACGCAGCCGTGGCTGCCACAGCCGGCCGAGTGGGTCGACCTCACCGTGGCTGCTCAGAACGGTGTCCGGGACTCGACGCTGGAGTTCTACCGGGCGGCGCTGTCGGCGCGACGGGCCTTCGCGCTCGGTGCCGATGAGGACGTAGAGATCCTGGACGCGCCCGAAGGTGTGGTCTCGTTCCGGCGCGGCGGCGTCGGCGGTTCCCCCGACACCAGGACCGACCTGATCGTCGTGCTCAACTGCGGCATGGAGCCGACGCCGCTTCCCGAGGGTGAGATCGTGATGTACAGCGGCGATCCGGTCGTGGGCGACCTGCCCACCGACGCGGCGGTCTGGATCATCGCCCCCGCGGTCGAGTGACCGGCGACGGTCAGGGGAGCAGGGCGTCCGCGTCCGGGTCCTTGGCGAACAGGCCGTCGGCCTTAGAGAGGTCCGCGAGCCTCTGGATCGACGCGGCGTCGATCTCGGAGGTCCACTGCGGCGTGTTGAGCTCGGCGAGCACCGATCCGTCGATGTCGGTGTAGGTCGGCAGGATCTTCTTGACCTCGTCCGGGTGTTGCTGGGCGTAGTCGAGCGACTCGTTCATCGCACGGGTGAAGGCCGCGACGGTGTCGGCGTCGGAGTCGGCGTAGTCCGTCGAGGTGAAGTACTCCGCGACCGCGAGGCCCGGGTCGGCGGCGACGAAGTTGGAGCCGAGGTCGGTCATGCCGCCCTGGGTGCCGATGGTGAGGAACGGCTCGACGACCTGACCCGCGTCGACGTCGCCCTTCTCGATGGCCGGGCCGATCTCGGGGAAGGCCAGCTCGACGTACTCGATCTCGGTCGGGTCGCCGCCGTCCTGGCGGACGAGCTCGTTGGTGGTGGTCGTGTTGATGTTCTTGAGCGTGTTGACCGCGACCTTCTTGCCTTCCAGGTCCCTGGGGGAGGTGATGTCGCTGCCGGCCTTGACCAGGACACCGGCCATGTCGGCCGACGGGTCGTCGGTGGCGTTGACGCCGGCGGTGACGACCTGGACCGGGAGGTCCTGGGTCTGAGCCAGGAGCAGGGAGGTCGTGTTGGAGAAGCCGAACTGGTATCGACCAGTGGCCACGGCGGGGATGATCGCGGCACCGCCCTCGGCGAGCTCGAGGTCGACGTCGAGGCCCTCCGCCTTGAAGAACCCCTTCTCCACCCCCAGATAGATGGGGGCGACATCGACGATCGGGATCACTCCGACGGTGATCTCGGTGGCGCCGCCGGCACCCTCATCGGCGGACTCGCCACCGCCGCAGGCGCTGAGCGCGAGCGGCAGGGCGATAACGAGTGCGGCTGCCAGACCGCGGCGCGCGGCGGGGGCGGGGGAGCGACTCATCGGGATTCCTCGTGGGCTGTGGGGTAGCGACCGCGGCACAACCTAGTGGTGTGCCCGGATGGGGGCCACGGAATCCGGAACTCAGTGCGCGGAATGACGCATGTGCTGGTGACAACGGCGGGAGTGGTGGGGTCCGTTGCGGAAGACCATGGCTCCGACGGCGATCGCGGCGAAGACCCACCACGGCACGCCCATCACGACCAGCCCGATCGCGACGAGCAGGAAGCAGGCGACCAGCGGGAACGCTCGCGGGCGACCCCGGCGCGGCCGGCGAGCGACCTGCGGCGGCTGCGGCGCGGTCTTCGGCAGGTCGGTGAAGAGCATCTCCACGTCGGCGCGGACCTTCGCGGACCAGACCGCGTCCAGGCGCTCGTAGTAGTCGTCGTCGGTGAGCCGGCCTGTCGAGTAGTGCTCGGCGAGCCTCGCCGACGCCTCCTCCCTATCGGCCTCGCTCACCCGCAGGTTGTCGAGGTTGCTCATGTCATCTCCCTTGTGAAAGCTGCATCGACTGTCGGCGTAGTGTCCCGATATATCGCGAGGGTACGCCCGAAGGGATGCCGCCGCAAGGGACTTTGGTCGGCTCGGGCGCTGACGTCGGGGCTAGGTGAGCAGCAGTACGACCAGCAGGATCGCGGGCACCGTGGCCAGCGTGCTGACGAAGATGACGTCGCGGGCCAGCAGGGTGGCGCGGTTGTAGCGCTGCGCGACCACGAACACGTTCTGGGCGGTCGGCAGCGCGGAGAGCACGGTGACGGCCAGCAGCGCCTCGGCGTCGAGGCCGAGCGCGAACCTCCCGATGAGGTACGCCGCCACCGGCTGCACGATCTGCTTGGTCGCGACCACGGCGGCCAGGTCGAGCGCCGGGACGCCGCGCCCGGGCAGCGGGCCGAGCCGCAGCGCAACGCCGTAGGCGATCAGCATGGACGGGACCGCCATCCCGGCCACCAGCTCCAGCGGGTCCGAGACCGCTGTCGGCAGGTCGAGATCGGTCACGGAGAGCGCCACCCCGATCAAGGAGGCGACGGTGATCGGGTTGGTCAGCGGGCGGCGGATCACGTCCCAGAACGACAGCTTCGTGGTGCTCGCGTCGGCGTCGAGCAGGACCAGCGCCAGCGGCTGGAGGACCAGCATCTGCAGCAGCAGGGTCGGCGCCACCAGGACCGGGTCGCCCAGGACGTACGCCGCGATCGGCAGGCCGAGGTTGCCGGCGTTCGCGTAGGAGCCGCACAGGACCGCGACCACCGTGTTGCCCAGGCCGCGGCGGCGCAGCGTCTCGACGGTGGCCACGAGCGTCGCGGCGACGAGCACTCCGCCGGCGACCGCGACCAGGTTGCCGGAGAGCACGAAGCCGAGGTCGCTGTCGTCCATGACTGTGATGAGCAGCGCCGGGCTGGCGACGTAGAAAGCTACCGTCGAGAGCGTCCGCTGACCGCGCTCGTCCAGAATCCGGAGCTGGGCTAGCAGGGCGCCGAGGGCGATGAGGACGCTGATCGTGGCGAAGCCGGTGAAGACCCCTGCCACTAGATCTCGCGCCGCAGGTCGAGGAGTCCGCGGGCGGCGTGCTCGGTGACGATGCGCTCGGACTCGACGGCGTCGCGGGCGCGCAGGGCGATCACGAGGGCGCGGTGCTCGGCGTAGCGGTCGGCGCCGAACTCGTCGCCGGCGAGCAGGTGCGCTCGGGAGATCTCCCGCTGCCGCGACCGGCTCAGCGAGCGCGACTGCTCGAGGAGGCGTACCAGAACCGGGTTGTGGGCGGCGGCGTTGACCAGCTCGTTGAAGCGGCCGAGGACGTCGAGGAAGCGGTCGGCGTGCTTCTCGACCGGCTTGCCGTCGCGGTGGCGTGCCCGGATCAGGATCACCAGGTCGTCGGCCTCGTCGAGCAGCCGGTCGAGCTCGTCGAGCTCGTCGTCGGTCGCGTGCCGGGCGGCGAACCGCGCGGCCAGGCCGCGCAGCGCGACCTCCACCTCGGCCAGGTCGTGGCTGGCGTCCTCCTCGATCCGGGCCACCAGCGTCGTACGCGGCCCCACCCGCTCCACGAGGCCGTCGAGCTCGAGCCGCCGGATCGCCTCGCGGACCGGGGTCGGGCTGACGCCGAGGCGCTCGGCCATGCCTCGCTCGGTCACCTTGGCGCCGGGCTCGAGCTCACCGGAGCCGATCTGGCTGCGTAGAGCCTGATAGACGCGCTCGGCCACCGTCGTGGTCTCCGGGGTGGTCTCGGGGGAGGAGATCGACATGGTCCTGATCCTAGGCCACTTTTCCAACAGTGCCACCTCTTGACTCTTTTGCTGTAGCAAAACTACTGTGAGCGCCGCCACAGACCAGAGATCACGGAGGTCCCTCACGTGAGCACCACCATCCCCACCGCCCCACCACGGCAGCTCGGGCCCCGCCGGATCACGCTCCTCGTCGCACTGGCGGTCTTCGCCCAGGAGTCGATGTGGAACTTCTACGACAGCCAGGTGCCGCCGCTGCTGCGCGACCACCTGGCCAGCGCCGCCCTCGTCGGCTTCATCATGGGGATGGACAACCTGCTCGGCATCTTCATCCAGCCGTGGATGGCCAACCGGTCCGACCGGACCCGTACGCGCTGGGGCCGCCGGATGCCCTACCTCGCCGTCGGGATGCCGCTCGCGGCGCTGCTGTTCGTGACCCTGCCGCACACCTCGAACTCGCTGCCGCTGCTGATCGTCGTCATCGTCGCGTTCGCTCTGGTCTCGAACTCGTTCAAGCCGATCGGCGAGGCGCTGGTGCCCGACTTCATCGCCCCCGAGCGCCGCAGCCGGGCCAATGCCGCCGTCAAGATCGCCTCCAGCCTCACCGTGATCGTCGCGGCGGTGGTCAGCATCCTGCTGGTCGACGACCATCCGGCACTCGCCTTCGCGGTGATCGCGCTGATCACCCTCGTCTCGGTCACCGTGCTCTGCCTCTCGATCCGCGACAGCTCCTCGCCCGGTTATCAGGCGGCGGTGGCCGAGGACGCCGCAGAGGATGCCGTCGCGGAGTCGACCTCGGTCGGCCAGGCGCGCATCCGCGACACCATCTGGGAGATCGTGCGCGACACCGACCGCAGCCGGCTGCTGCTGATCGTGGCGATCCTGGTCTTCGGCAGCGCCTGGGCAGGCTCGCGCGCGCTGGTCACGCCCTACGGCATGGAGACCCTCGGGCTCTCGCGCGGCGAAGCGGGCGGGATCACGCTGCCGAGCGGGGTCGCGTTCCTGCTCGCGGCCTATCCGACCGCGCTGTTCGCCGAGCGCTTCGGCCGGCTGCGCACCATGATCGCCGGGATGGCGATCTTCGCGGCCGCCATGCTCCTCGGCACCCTGGTGCAGACCCCGACCGGCACCGTGGTGGCGTTCTGCATCGGCGCCGCCGGTGCCTCGGCCTTCCTGGTCAACGCCGTCGTCGTGCTGTGGAACCTGGCGCCGTCGGCGCGGGTCTTCGGGACGTACGCGGCGCTCTATGCGGTGGGCTGGCAGAGCGGTGCCTTCCTCGGTCCGGCCCTGATCGGCGGGGCCGTCGACATCCTGGGCTGGCAGACGATGCTGCTCGACATCGCGGTCGTCGCAGCGGTCGCGGTCGCGATCGTGGTGCGGATCGACCGCCTGCAGCGGCGCGGCGACGTCGAGCGGGCGGTGTGAGTGCGGTGGCCCGGATCCTGATCACCACCGACTACCTGCGGCCCGGCGACGAGGTCGACGAGCTTCTCCGCTCCCAGGGCCACGAGACCCGCTACCGGTCCGGGGATCTGGTCGCGGACCTCGCCGGGGTCGACGGCGCTCTGGTCGGTCACGACCCGCTCACCGCGCAGGTCCTCGCGTCCGCGGACCGTCTCAGGGCGGTCGTACGCACCGGCGTCGGCTACGACGCGATCGATGTCGAAGCGGCCGCACGCGCCGGGATCACGGTCAGCAACCTGCCCGGGATCAACGCCAACGCGGTCGCGGAGTACACGATGGGACTCCTCCTCGCCTCCTCCCGACGGCTGGTCGAGACCGCGACCGGCGTCGCGGCCGGCGGCTGGCCACGCGAGGACGGCCGCGAGCTGCGCGGCTCCACGCTGGGTCTGATCGGCTACGGCGCCGCCGCCCGTGCGGTCGTTCCGCTGGCCCGGGCGTTCGGGATGAGGGTGCTGTGCACCACCGCCGTCGCCGAGGTCGAGCGGACCGACCCGGAGGTCCGGTTCGTCGAGCTGCCTGAGCTGCTGGCGGAAGCCGACTTCGTCTCGGTGCACACGGCGCTGACCCCACGGACGCGGGGGATGCTCGACGCGGGCGCGTTCGCGCTGATGAAGCCGGGGGCGGTGTTGGTGAACACCGCCCGCGGCGCGATCCTCGACGAGGGCGCGCTCGTCTCCGCCGTACGTGAGGGCCGGATCGCCGGAGCCGCGCTCGACGTGGTCGCCGAGGAGCCGCTGCCGGCCGAGAGCCCGCTGCGCGGGGTGCCCGGCATCGTCGTCCACTCCCACCTGGCCGGGCAGACCGCCGAGGCCCGCCGGGCCGCCGGCCTCGAGGGAGCCCGCGAGCTCCTCGACGCGCTCGCGGGCTGCCCGAAACATGCTGTCAACGCCCACCTGATCGAGGAGAGAAACAACAGATGACCAGCGACAACGCTGACTCCGTCAGCATCTTGGTGCCCAGCGGGATGCTCGGCGCCGGGTTCCCGGAGGAGACGATCACCCGTGGGATCGCGCTGGGAGCGGACGTGATCGCCGTCGACGGCGGCTCCACCGACTCCGGTCCCTACTACCTGGGTGCCTCGAAGCCGAAGACCACGGCCGCCGCGGTCGCCCGCGACCTGCGGCTTCTGCTCCGGGCAGCGGCCGGGGCCGGGATCCCGCTCATCGTCGGCTCCTGCGGCACCAGCGGCACCGACGACGGCGTCGACTGGGTCGCCGGGATCGTCGACGGCCTGCTCGCCGAGGAGGGCCTGTCGATGAGGGTCGCCCGGATCTACAGCGAGCAGCGCGCCGCCGATCTGAAGGAGCCGCTGGAGGCCGGCCGGATCCACCCGCTGCCGCCGCTGGGCGACCTTGACGGCGCAACCCTCGAGGACTGCACCCACATCGTCGCCATGATGGGCCACGAGCCGATCGCCGAGGCCCTCTCGGCCGGGGCTCAGGTGGTCCTGGCCGGGCGGGCGACCGACACGGCCAACGCCGCTGCGTACGCCTTGCTGAAGGGGATGCCCGCCGGGCCGACCTGGCACGCGGCCAAGATCGTCGAGTGCGGCGGCCAGTGCACGACCAACCCGCGGATGGGCGGGGTCTTTGCGACCATCGACCGGGCCGGGTTCACCATCGAGCCGCTCGACGAGAGTGCCGCGTGCACGCCGATCTCGGTGGCTGCCCACATGCTGTACGAGACGGCGAACCCGTTCGAGATGCGGGAGCCGGACGGCACCCTGGACGTGCGCGACGCCGTCTACACCACGCTCGACGAGCGCCGGGTGCGCGTCGAGGGGTCGCGGTTCCATCACGCCGACCAGCACACGATCAAGCTCGAGGGCGCCCGGATCACCGGCTACGAGACCATGTCGTTCTCCGCGATCCGGGACCCGCTGATCCTGAAGGACATCGAGGGCTGGGCCTCGCTGATGCACCTCGTGTTCACCCAGCGGGTCGAGCAGACCCTCGGCCTGACCAGGGACGACTACGACTACGACCTGCGCCTCTACGGCTACAACGCGGTCCTCGGCGACCTCGACCCATCCACCGAGCCACCGCGCGAGGTCGGGGTGATGCTGCTCGTCCGGGCCGCCGACCAGGCCTTGGCGACCGCGGTCGCCAAGGTCGCCAACCCGCTGATGCTGCACCTGCCGGCCCAGGACATGGACTACCTGCCCAGCCTGGCGTTCCCCGGGTCGCCGGCCGAGGTCGAGCGGGGCGCTGCGTACGAGTTCGTGCTCAACCATGCCGTCGAGAGCCTCACGCCGACCGCGATGTTCCGCACCGAGTTCAGCACCGAGATCGGAGAGAAGCACAATGCCTGAGACCACTCTGGGAGACCTCGCGACCGAGGTCCGCTCCAAGAACGCCGGGCCGTTCTGGATCACGATGGAGCTGTTCATGCGCGACGCCGAGGGCTACCGGATCGCGGCCGACGAGACGTTCCTCGACGAGGACGTCGTCGCCGGTCTCTACCGGGTCGATCCCGGGTCGGTCCAGATCTTCCGGATCCCGTCGCTCAACGTCGTCAAGATCTCCTACCCGCGCCCGGTCTCGCAGGGCTCGCTGCGCGACCGCGACACCCACGCCGGCCAGCACCACGTACCGCTCGCGCAGCTGGTGGTGCCCGGCTAGAGATCGAGGTGGTCGCAGATCGCCTGCGCCCAGCGCGCATAGCCCGCCGGCGAGGCGTGGAAGCCGTCGGCGGCGAAGAAGGACGGCTCCGCGGGACCGAGATCGGCGGAGCTGACCCACTGGACCGACGTACGCCCGGCGCAGACCAGTCGCGCAGCCTCGTCGAGCGCCTTCCCGCGCTCGGCGAGGTAGCGCCGCAGGGTGCGGGGGAGTGACGGGAACGCGCCGAACTCCGGGATGCCGGGGAGCGCGGTGTGTGCCGCGTGATCTTGGAGGGTCTCGACGATCGCGGTCAGATCCCGCGTCCAGGCCTCGACCGAGCGGCGCGCGAGGATGTCGTTGACGCCCACCAGGAGCACGGCGAGATCCCACTCGCCGGTGACCTTGGTGAGGATGCCGTGCCGGATCCGCTCGCTGGTCGCGCCGTACTTCCCGAGCGCCCGCCACTCGACCGGACGCCCGGTCCGCTGCGCGATCGCGCGCGCCATCGACCCGGCGAAGGCGACGTCGTGGGTGGGTGCGCCGCGCCCCGAAGCGGACGAGTCTCCGATCACCATCAGCCGCAGCGGGCTGGGTGCTTCATCGTCCGTCGGCGCCGGCACGAAACCCTTCGTCGGACCCTCCGGACGAGGCTCCTTTCCGATGGTCCGATGGACGTACGCGGCCTGTGCGGCGACCAGCGGGAGCAGCAGTGGATTCATCGTCTCTCCCTGTGCGGTTCTGTCGTGACGTACGTGCTCTTCCGTCGTTCTACAGCGCGTGCTCCGGCGGGTCTCCGACGTCGGCTGAACGGCGGGCGAATGTCCCCGGAAGGTTTGACACAAGGGGTCCTCGCGTCGGTGAACGTTGGGGTACAAGACAAGGGAATCCAAGACACGCGACCTGACCCGCTGCGTGCCAGCCCTAGCATCACGCCCAGCTGTGAGCGCTCGACCACAACCCTCCCCTCACTCGAAGGAATGCGAAGCCATGTCCGACTTCATCAGCGGCATCTTCAACCGAAACAAGAACGAGCAGCCGAAGGCAGGGGAGGGCGACTCGACCGACCTCTCCGCCCCTGGCTACGGCGAGAGCCTGGCCGCCCCCGAGGCCAGCGCGTACGTCACCGAGCCCCCTGCCCCGCCGGTCGTCGAGCCGGTCGCCGAGCCGGTTGCCGAGCCGGTTGCCGAGACCGTGATCGAGCCCCTCGCCGAGGCCCCTTCGGTCGACCCGCTCTCCGACCCCGAGCACGTCGTCACCGACACCGAGGAGGCTCCGGCCGCCGAGGTGGCCGAGCTCGCCGTCGAGACTGTTGAGATCAGTGGCGAGGTGGGCAGCGACGTCGTCGGTGAGGTCGCCGTGACGGAGCCTGTCGAGGCCGTCGACGAGGTTCCGGCCGAGGCGGTCGAGACCGAGGGTACGTACGAGGCGCCGCTCGAGGGCGTCGACGCCGAAGCCCCCGTCGCCGAGACCACCACCGAGGAGGTCGAGGAGACCGTTGTCGATGAGCCGACCGAGGAGGCGCCGGTCGAGACCGAGGCCGCTGTCGACGCCACCGACGCCGAGGTGACGGACGCCTCGGATGAGGTCGTCACAGAAGAGGCCGCTGAGGTCACCGAGGCCGACGGGGTCGAGGTCGAGGTCGACGCCGAGGACACCGTCGTGCCCGCGGACGCGATCGAGACCGACGAGGCAGAGGAGACCGTCGTCGAGCCGGAGGGCGAGGCGCTCGCCGAGGAGGTCGCTGTCGAGGAGCCGACCGAGGTCGAGGAGCCGACCGAGGTCGAGGACGTCGTGGTAGCTGCGGACGAGGGTGAGGCGTCCGAGGTCGAGGTTGAGGAGACCGTCGGTGAGGCGGAGGACGAGCCGACCGATGTCGAGGCAGAGGAGACGGTCGGGTCTGCCGACCTGGCCGAGCCGGTGGAGGTCGACGTCGAGCCGGCCGACGAGGTTGTCGACGAGGCTGCTGATGAGACTGCCGACGTGACGGAGTCGGTCGAGAGCGACGCGGAGATCGTCGACGTCGTCGAGGACGAGGCGCCGGCCGAGGAGATCGCTGTCGACGAGGTGGCAGCCGAGGAGGCGCCGGTGGAGACCGAGGTCACTGAGGAGGTCGAGGCGGCCGTCGAGCCGACCGACGTCGTAGAGGAGGCGCCGGTGGAGGCCGAAGACGAGGTCGAGGAGACCGAGGCGATCGTCGACGAGGCGCTGACCGACGACTCCACCGAGGCGCCCGCCGATGAGGTCACCGACACCGTGACCGAGGAGACCGAGCCGGTCGAGGAGCCCGACGCGGCCGAGGAGACCGTGTCCGAGACTCCGGCCCCTGGCTTCGCGCCGGAGCCGGTGGTCGAGCCGGAGCCGACCGCCGACTCGACCCTGACCGGGGTACTGCGCGCCGCCCGTGCCGCTCGTGAGGAGCGCGGGAAGTCGACGGTGAGCGAGGGTCTCGTCGAGCGCCTGGTCCACCACATCGTGGCCAAGGTCGAGGGCGTACACGCCATCGACGACGAGGGCACCGTGGTCGACATCGCCGACGAGGTCGCCACCATCACCGTGTCCTACGTGATCGAGTACGGCACCCCGGTCAAGGCCACCGCCGTCACCATCCGCACCCAGGTCATCGAGGCCGTCGAGGACTACTTCGACATCGACGTCGAGGCCGTCGACGTCAACGTGAGCGACTTCCACATCGCCTGATCGTCGCCGGGATGGCATGAGAGAATGACCGAAAGCCTCGGAGCGCACCGCGCTCCGAGGCTTTCGTGTATGACGACCATTCACACCGACCTCGACCTTCCCCGCCCTCTCACCGCCCGTCTCGCCCGGGCCGAGGACCATCTCGCCCTTCGCCATCTCTGGCTGCTCTTCCGGCACGAGATGTCGGGCTACAGCTCCACCCTTCCGTTCGCCGACGGCACCTTCCGGTCCGAGTGGCTCGACGCGGCACTTCGCTCCGACCCTGGGTGGTGCGCCTGGATTCTCACCGCGGGGGTTCATCCCGTCGGGTTCGCTCTTGTGCGCGATGCCGACCAGCCTGTACGCATCTTGAACAGCTTCTTTGTCGTGGCTGGGGTTCGTCGGGGTGGAATCGGGCTTCAGTTTGCTCGGGCTGTTCTCTCTGAGTATCCGGGGGAGTGGGGTGTGGCTTATCAGGAGCGGAATCGTGTGGCTGGTGGGTTTTGGTCGCGGGTCACTGCGGGGTGTGATCGGTCGTGAACCGCCCCGGTGTTTCCGGACACTTCTGATGGTGTCTCTACCCGGTCGGGGAGAGATGGTTTCTTGCAGCGTAGTGCGCGTTCTCGATCTCG